>JAFYNU010000435.1 GCA_017547975.1 Clostridia bacterium | reverse complement strand
ATTCACTCTTCTCTATTCACTTTTCTCTAATCTCTTTGTCCCTTCCCTCTTGACAGATGCCCCTTCCCATGATATTATTCTTCTATCATTTTAGGAGGGCCTTATGGATCTTTCTGACAGTACCGGCGATTTATACCACAGTACTACATAACGTTGATTCAGGCATAGCTTTGGAGTCCAAGGAGATTTCACGGCTGTGTCTTTTTGCGTTGGAATCCAATTTGCCCCCGGATGAAAAATACAGATGATTCAATATGAAAGGAATCACCATGGAACCCGAATTTATACAGCTGCTCATTATCGTCGTTTGCCTGATTTTCTCCGCCTATTTCTCCGGCACCGAAACCGCCTTCACCTCCCTCAACCGCATCAAGGTCAAAAGCCTGGCGGAAAAGGGAGACCGAAAGGCCGAGTTGGTGCTGAATCTGGAGCAGAATTTTGATAAGCTCCTTTCCACCATCCTCATCGGCAACAACGTTGTCAACATCCTGGCCTCTTCTCTGGCCACCGTGCTTTTTATCAGCTATTTCGGCAACGAGCTGGGTCCCACCCTCTCCACCATCGTCCTCACCGTGGTGGTCTTGATCTTCGGCGAGATTTCCCCCAAGAGCCTGACCAAGGAACGCCCCGAAAGCTTCGCCCGCTTCTCCGCCCCCTTCATGCAGCTTTTGATGGGGATTTTGACCCCCTTCACCTTCCTGTTTGGGCTTTGGAAAAAACTGCTTTCCAAAATCTTCAAGAATGAAGAGGACAATACCATCACCGAAGACGAGCTTCTTTCCATGGTGGAAGAGGCCGAAAGCGAAGGCGGCATTGACGAGGAAGAAAGCAAGCTGATCCGCAACGCCATTGAGTTCACTGAACGGGAAGCCAGCGAGATCCTGACCCCCCGCTACAACATTACCGCCGTCACCTCCACCGCCACCAAGGAGGAGATTGCCCAGGTCTTTGCCGAAACCGCCTACTCCCGCCTGCCGGTGTATCAGGAATCCATCGACCACATTGAGGGCGTGATTTACCAAAAGGACTTCCACAACTACGTCTACTACACCGACGCCCCGGTAGAATCCATCGTCCGCCCGGTTTTGATGGTGCCCGAAAACAAAAAGATCAGCTCCCTTTTGAAGGAGCTTCAGCAGAAAAAGAGCCACATCGCCGTGGTCATCGACGAATACGGCGGCACCGCCGGTATCGTCACCCTGGAAGACATCCTGGAAGAGATCGTTGGGGAAATCTGGGACGAGCACGATGAGGTTTCCATCGAATTCGAAAAGATTTCCGACGAGGAATACAAGGTTGCCGGCACCTACGAGCTGAGCAAGCTGTTCGAAGAGCTGGATTTGGAGGAAGAGGAGGATATGCCCTCCACCCTGAACGGCTTCTTGATGAACAAGCTGGAACGTATCCCCGCCGAAGGAGACTTCGTGGAATACGGCGGCTACCGTTTCACCGCCACCCAGATGGACGACAAGGTGGCCTCCTCCCTGAAAATTGAAAAGCTTCCCCCCGAAGAGGAAGCCGACGAAGACGACGATTGAGTCACCCCCCCGGGCACCCTGCGGTGCCTGGGTATTTTTTTACCTATTCACTATTCACTATTCGCTATTCTCTCTTTTTCTCTCCCTCCGGGTTCGCGGATCCCCTTTGGGGATCTACGCTCACCCATCTCCCTCGTCAGAGGGAGGCTTCCAAGCGTGTGCTGGTTTTATTCGCTTATCTTTTATCTCATACCTTTTACCGTTTCCATTTCCCCATGCCGCAAGCGGCACGGGGCGGACGGCCAATGGCCGCCCCTACGGCCTACCTCTTCACTCTTCACTTTTTTCTCTCCCCCGTACAAAAAAGCCACCCGAAACAGGCTCGTTTCGGGTGGTTTTCTTCATTTTATGCGTTTGGTTTCCACCGTTTGGTCGGTGAGGGTGACCGAATCGGCGGAGTGGTAAAGGGTACCGTTTTCCAGGTAGAGCGAATGGATTCCATCCGCTTCCAGCGAAAGCAAACGGTTGCGGTCAAGGTCGTTTGCCACGTAGGCGGGCAGGACCTGACAAAGCATTTCCCCGCAACCCACGTCCTCCGAATAGGCCGTCAGGCTGCCGGCGGCGGCTTTGGGCAGACCGTCCGTCACGTCCAGGTAGGGAACCCGGACCTCCCCGGTTTCCAGGGTGTAGTAGCAGAGCTTGTCCATGGCCTTCACCGGGTATGCCCGGAGCTCCACAATGCTCATGGGTCCCCGGTACTCCAGCTGGGTCAGGGGGGTGCTATCGTAGAGCTGATAGTAGAAGGCTTCCTCCCGGGTCTCCAGGTTACGGGTATAGCCGTCGAAGCTGGTGATGACCCCGTGGGTGTACCCCGCCTGGGTAAGCCTTTCCGCCAGGTAATCGGCAATAAAGGCATTTTTCATCCAGGAAAGATCCAGGAAGCGGGTGGTTTCCAGCTCGTTTGCGTAGCGAAGATAATCTGCCGACAGGGTCAGGCGCACACGATGATCACCCAAAAGCTCCAGATCGATCTGTTCCTCCCCCATGGCGTAGCCGGCGATTTCCGAAAAGGCGGTTTTCAGGCCGGGGTTTTGGAGGGGATCGTAGTCCGCCGTCTGGTAATCCTCGGCACAGCCGAAGATCCCATTGTAGATCTCGTAGGCCGGGCCCAGGTAGTGGGATCGAATCCCATGGTTTTCCAGCCTTTCCAACACCCCATAGAGGGCGGGATCCACCGTGACCTCCAGGTTGGGGCTCGCATTAACGGCGGCAAGGTTTCCCACCCCATCGTACTCGGCACTGCTATGGAAAATCCGATAGGCTTCCTCGCAGGCTTCGGTATAGATGCCGGTGACCGCCTTCTTTTCCGCCGTGGGAGATTCCTCCCCGCTTCCCAGGTTATACATGAGCAGGAACTGGTCGGCACAGGTTTCCCCGTAGCTGCCGCTGATTTCGATCTGCTCCCAACCGGTTTCGGGGGCGAGGTAGGAATGCAAGGAATAAGCCAACGAGGCCGCGCCGACCGCAAAAAATGCGATCGTCGCGACCCAGCGAAGCTTGATATTCTTTTGTGACAGCTCGATTTTTTCGAGCTTTGGAACGTACTGTTCCTTTTTGCGTGCGTAACGGTTCAATTAAATCACAGCCAATATCAAAAGTATTGCAAAGATGACAAGCAGGATGCCGATGGTGATCAAGCCGCCAACGGCGCCCTTGATGCAGGCCTTGCGATTTCGCATGTAGTTAAACTTGCGGAAGAGCCAGGCACCGATGAAGGGCAGGGGTGCGGAAATGAGGAAGAAGCCAAGGATGAAGGACAGAGCCTTGAGCCAGAAGCTTCCGGTGTCGTGAATGGGAGTCTTGAGGAATTTTTCCTCTTCTTCGTCCATTTCCTCCACCACAGCAGCCTTCTTTTCGACCTTGCCGATGGTGATGGACTTGACCGGTTCGTTCTTTTCCCGGATGGCCTTGTATTCTTCGATTTCGGCCTTGTTGCCGTAAACCCAGTGGTCGTGACCGATGCAGACCAGCTCGGGCTGATCCTCCGAATAATCATGCATGGAGGGATCGTAGGTGTAGAGCACCTTGTTCTTCTCCAGGATGGGGTCGGGGATGGGAATAGCCGAAATGAGGGAGTGGGTGTAGGGGTGCAGGGGGTAATCGAAGAGCTCTTCGGAGCTTGCGATTTCCACGATGCGCCCCTTGTAGATAACGCCGATGCGGTCGGAGATGAAGCGTACCACCGACAGGTCGTGGGCGATGAAGAGGTAGGTCAGATTCTTTTCCTTCTGGAACTTCTTCATCAGGTTCAAAACCTGGGCACGGATGGAAACGTCCAGAGCGGAGATGGGCTCGTCGGCCACAACCAGCTCGGGTTCCATAACCATGGCACGGGCGATACCGATGCGCTGACGCTGACCGCCGGAGAATTCGTGGGGGTAACGGGTCAGATGTTCGGGGAGCAGACCAACGTCTTCGATGATCTTTTCCACCTTGGCAACACGGTCGGCTTCGTTTTCGAAGAGCTTGAAGTTATAAAGACCTTCGGAAATGATGTAGTCAACGGTGGCGCGTTCGTTCAGGGATGCGGCAGGATCCTGGAACACCATCTGGATGTTACGGATGACTTCCCGGTCCAGAGAGT
>JAFYNU010000434.1 GCA_017547975.1 Clostridia bacterium | reverse complement strand
ATCAAAGACTCAGGAAATGCCTCAAAATTTGGGTACCGTCCTCCACCCGGATGCCGGTGGCCTTGGCGGCCTTTTCGGAATACCCTTCGGCATGGCCGGGGAGTTCCCGTTTACTGGACCAGATCACGTAAGGAATCTCGTCGGCGGTGTGGGTACGGGCCTCAATGGGGGTGGCATGGTCGGGAAGCAGGAGGATCTTCACCTCGTCCTCCAGTTCCTCCATCCGGTCAAAGATGATTTTGATGGCGCGGCCGTCCACGTATTCAATGGATTCCACCTTTTCAGCGGCGTTGCCGTCGTGACCGCATTCATCCGGGGCTTCCATGTGCAGGAAGGCGAAATCGAATCCATTCTTCAGGGCGTCGATTGCGGCATTGGCCTTGCCTTCAAAATTGGTGTGGATGTCGCCGGTGACGTTTGCCACCTTCTGCTTTTTCATACCGGTGCCGAAGGCGATACCCTCCAGGAGGGGGACCGCGGTGACCATGGCACCCTTCAGGCCGTAGCGGCCTTCGAAGCTATCCAGCATGGGTCGGGTACCATCCCCCCACATCCACAGACAGTTGGCCATTTTCAAGCCCTTTTCCGCCCGGGCCAGGTTCACCGGGTGGGATTCCAGCAGGGCAACGCTCTTTTGGGTCAGTTCCCACAGCACCTCGGCGCCGTTGCCGGCGGGCAGATAGGCCTTCACGTCCTGCTCCAAAATATCGTGGGGCGGGGCCAGTTCCAGCTTGTAGTCGTAGTTTGCCAGGTAATTGTGCCATACCAGAATGTTCCGGTAGCTGGCACCGGCATAAAGCTCCATATCCGGGGGCAGGATGGCCTGCAGGGCCTTCACCAGCTCCAGGGCTTCGGCGTCGGTGATTTTGTCGGAAGAATGGTCCACCATTTTGGCATTCTTGGGATCCGATTCCGAAATATTTACCAGGTTGGCCCGGAGCACCAGGTCCTGTTCCCCAATATCCAGTTCCAGCCCCAGGGCTTCCAGGGGGGAACGGCCGGTGTAATACTTTCTGGGTTCATATCCAAGCACCGTCAGGTTTGCCACATCACTGCCCATGGGGTAACCGTCGATCAGGGTCTTCAGGATGCCGCACTCCCCTTCCCGGGCCATTTTATCCATGTAGGGAGTTTTGGCGGTTTCCAGGGTGGTCTTGCCCCCCAGGGCTTCGATGGGACGTCCCCCCATGCCGTCACCAAGTACAACGATATACTTCATAAGAAATCTTCCTTTCTCTTAACTGCGTTCCAGATTTTCAATTAAATGGGACACCGCCCGCTTCATGTGGCGGTTTTCCTCGTTTTCCAAATTGGGGTCGGCTTCCAGCACCTCCGCCGCCGCGGCCTGGGCCAAAGCCAGGGTCTTCACGTCCTCCGAGAAGGAGGCAATTTTCATTTCGGGCAGACCCGATTGCCGCTTGCCGAAAAAGTCGCCGGGGCCCCGGAGCTCCAGATCGGCCTCCGCCACCTTGAAGCCGTCGTTTGTGGCGGTCATCACCTTCAGGCGCCGCCGGGTGTCCCCATCGGCATCCGAAAGCAGGAAGCAGTAGCTCTGCTCCTTCCCGCGCCCCACCCGTCCGCGAAGCTGATGGAGCTGGGAAAGGCCGAAGCGTTCGGCATTTTCCACCACCATGATGGTGGCGTTGGGCACGTCGATGCCCACCTCGATGACGGTGGTGGAGACCAGAATATCTGCCTCCCCACAGGCAAAGGTTCGCATAATCTCATTCTTTTCGGCGGGCTTCAACCTGCCGTGAAGCAGGGCAATGCGAAGATCGGGAAATATCTCTTCCCGGAGTTTTTGGGTGTATTCAGTGACGCTTTGGAGCTCCAGAGCCTCGTTTTCCTCCACCAGGGGACAAACGACGTAGACCTGACGGCCTTCGGCGACCTTTTGCCGCAGGAAGCCGTAAAGCCCTTCCCTCTTTTCCTCCCCAATGGCAAAGGTATCCACCTTTTTGCGGCCGGGGGGCAATTCGTCGATCACCGAAACCTGCAGGTCCCCATACATCACCAGGGCCAGGGTTCGGGGAATGGGGGTTGCCGACATAACCAGAGTGTGTACCGATTCCCCCTTGGCGGCCAGGCGGGCCCGCTGTTCCACGCCAAATCGGTGTTGCTCGTCGCACACCACAAATCCCAGGTTTTGGAAGGAGACCCGCTCTTCCAAAAGGGCGTGGGTCCCCACTACGAAGGGGATGGATCCCTCCGCAAGCCCCGCCAGAATCTGTCTCTTTTGGGAGGCGGGGGTGGAGGATGTCAGAAGGGCACAATTGAGCCCGAAGGGAGCCAGAAACCCCGCGAAGGTCTTTGCATGTTGGGCCGCCAAAAGCTCGGTAGGAGCCATCACAGCCGCCTGAAATCGGTTTTGTATGGCCACAAAAGCCGCGGCGGCGGCAACGGCGGTTTTGCCCGATCCCACGTCCCCCTGCACCAGCCGGCTCATGACGAAGCCGCTTGCCAGATCGGTGCAGATTTCCCCCAGGGTCCGCTCCTGGGCTCCGGTAAGGGTGAAGGGAAGCTTCCGGGTAAACTCGCTTACACAGCGGGTATCCATCTTCTTGCCCGCTTCCTCCACCCGGGCATCCTTGCGTTGCTTCAAGCCCGCCGCCAGGAGGAAGAACTCCCCAAAAATCAGCCGTTTCCGGGCCATGGCGGCGGCCTCTTCGGATGCGGGGAAATGGATATTCTCCATGGCAAACCTGGCGGTGGCAAGCCCATGGGCCATGCGCACGCTGTTTGGCAGGGAGTCGGTGATTTTATCCAGGCACTCGTCCAAGGCCTGGCGGATCGCTTTGCGCAGGTCGCTCTGCCGCACCCCATCGGTGAGGGGGTAAAGGGGCAGGATTTCCCCGGAAAACTCCCCTGTAGCCGGCTGTACCTCCGGATTGATCATATCCCGGACGAACCGCCCGCCGGAGGCTTTCCCATAAATATAGTAGGAATCCCCCTCGTGGAGGACGTTTTTCATAAATTCCTGGTTGAAAAAGCAGAGCTGAATATTGCCCGAATCGTCGGCGGCATCCGCCTGGATCATCACCTTTCCCCCCCGGATGCGAATCTTACGAACGGGGGCGGTAATGGTAACCAGGGCCAACTGGTTCATTTCCCCGGAAAGCTCATCCACCGGGGTGATTTTGGTGCGATCCTCATAGCCACGGGGATAGTGATATAAAAGATCCCTCACGGTATGAATGCCAAGCCTTGCCAACGCCTGGGCACTTTTGGGACCGACCCGCTTGCATTCGGTCACCGGTGACGAAAGCTCCATAACACTCCCTCCTTCGGCTTTCACGCTTTCCTATATCATACACTTTTTCGAAGAAAAATGCAATTCCCCACTTGACTTTCTCCAAAAGAATGTTATACTGAAATCGTCAAAAGATGCTTCTCTTTCCGAACCGCGTCCCTTCGCCTCCCTTCCATTCTATATCCATCGGAAAGCGGCATCCTTTTCTTTTTAATCCCCGTCACGGAGGGCACAACATGAAACTGAAACAAAAAATCGTCGGTCTGCTTTCCCATTTTGAAAGCGTGCGCATCACCTTTTTCGACAACTTCGACGGGTTGGCCTCTTCCCGGCGCAACCTGATTCTGGGGTCCTTCTGCGGTACCTCCTTCTCTAACCTGGTGACCGGCATCTTCTTCACCAGCTTGATCCTTTTGATGCTGGAGGGTGAGGATACCGTCACCCAAAATAACTACCTGGGTACCATCAGCATGATGGGCTTCGCCCTGGGTCTCACCCAGCTGATCGCCCCCCTGATCATGGAGCGCTTCCCCAAGCGTAAAAAACTGCTTCTGGTCCTGCGGTGTTTTTACCATCTTTTGAACATCGTGCTCATCGGTTTCGTTCCCATTCTGCCGGTTTCCAGCCTTGCCAAGCGCTGGATCTTCATGATCATTTACGTGGTCTTCTCGCTGATCACCCAGATTTCGGCCTCCGCCTTCTCGGTGTGGCACGTGGGCGATCTGCCCAACCGGGTCCGGGCCAACTATTTCTCCATCGTCAACATGGTCTCCCCCATCATTTCGGCGGTGATCGCCACCAGCGCCAGCTTCTTCATCGACTACGCCACCGCCGGCGGCTGGCAATTCTGGGGATTGATGATCCTGCGTGTGCCGGCCTTGCTCTTCGGTATTTTGGAGATCATCGCCTTCTCGAAGATCGATGAACCCGATTATGAGCCCGCCCCCAAGATCAACCCCATCAAGATGATGACCCTCCCCTTCACCACCCCCCGCTACCTCATGACGGTGCTCATCGTCTGCATCTATTCCTTCGGCGCCAACTTCTGCGGCCAATACTTCACCGCCTACATTCTGGAGGACGTGAAGCTTTCCTACGCCCTGATTTCCGGTCTTTCCATCCTGAATATCCCCATCAGCCTGCTCATCTACCCGGTATGGTCCAAGGTGATCGGCCGTATTTCCTGAATGAAGACCCTCTCGATTGCCACCGTCCTTTACATGACCCCCTACATCCTCAACTTCCTCACCACCGCCGATACCTGGATTCTCTTCGTCATTTCCACCATCACCGCCTACCTCTTTGGCCCGGGTATTACGCTTGTTTTCTCCAACATCCCCTACATGAATATCCCCGCCACCAACCAAACCAGCTATATCTCCTTCTACTCCACCTGCAGTAACCTGGCCGCCTTCCTGGGCAGGACCGTCTGCCGCTTCTTTGTGGAGGCCATGGGCACCAACACCTTCCGCATCCTGGGCTCAACCTTCCAGGTACGTCAGGTCATCAACCTGCTTCCCTGCTTTACCCTGATTTTGACCGCTCTGACCGCCTTGTTGGTGGAGCGTTCCAACAAAAAGCGGGAGCTTCTGGAAGCGAAAGGATAAAAAAAATGGCAAAAAAGAAATCAAGTTCCACCAATATTTTCGCCCGCATTTTCCGCCGTTACTTCATCGATGCCATGAGTGCCATGGCCCTGGGTCTGTTTTCCAGTCTGATCATCGGCACCATTATGAACCTGATTGGGCGGATTCCGGGATGTGAGGTTCTTTCCACCCTGGCGTCCACCATCACCGACAGTTCTTCGGTGGTCACTGGTGCCGCCATTGGTGCCGCCGTGGCATGGGGCTTGAAGCAAAAACCCCTGGTCATCTTCTCCTCGGTTTCGGTGGGTGCCATTGCCTATGCCGCCGGGGGCGGACCCGTGGGGGCATACGTTGCCGCCGTGGTGGGCGCCGAGCTGGGCGGCCTGGTCAGCGGGCGCACCAAGCTGGATATCATCCTCTCCCCCCTCCTGACCATCGTGCCGGGGGGTCTGATGGGTCTTTTTGTGGGTCCCTACCTGAATGATTTCATGCGGATGCTGGGGAACATGGTGAACACCACCACCGAATGGGCGCCCTTCCCCATGGGCATTGCGGTTTCGGTGATCGTGGGTATGGTTTTGACCGCCCCCATTTCCTCCGCCGCCCTGTGCATCTCCATCGGTATTGACGGTCTTGCCGCCGGCGCCGCCGCCGTGGGCTGTTCCGCCCAGATGATCGGTTTTGCGGTGGCAAGCTACCGGGATAACGGTGTTGGGGGATTGCTTTCCCAAGGCATCGGTACCTCCATGCTCCAATTCGGTAACATTCTTCGCCGTCCTCAGATCTGGATCGCCCCCACCCTGGCAAGCGCCATTCTGGGTCCGATCTCCACCTGCCTACTCAAAATGACCAACACCTCGGTGGGTGCCGGCATGGGTACCAGCGGTTTTGTGGGCCAGTTTGGTGCCATTGACGCCATGAGCGGCCAACAGCCCTTCCTGTGGACCCTGATCGAAATCCTGGTGATGCACTTCCTCCTGCCCGCTGTACTGACCTTAGGGATTGACGCCATCTTCCGCAGGGCCGGTTGGATCAAGCCGGGGGATATGACCATCGACCGGGGCTAACTCCAAATTTAAAGCAACCGACAAAATTCGGTTGCTTTTTTATTGACTTTTGCCCCTTAATTTACTACAATAAATAAAAAAGCAACCATTGACCCGAAAGGAAAAATCATCATGCACGAACTCGCCAAATTATTCTACGACATCGGCGAACCCTACGCCGCCGGGCTTTTTGAAGAACCGGAAAAGGGATACTTCTACCGTCACGCCATTGCCAATGCCCGGTGGCTGGAACAGGTTCCGGTGGCAGGCTATGACCTTGGGGAACGGCTTTACCCCTCCAACGGCAAATATTTCCGTTCCGGCTTTGCGGTGAATCCCCAGTTCGCCATAACCTACATGGTGGATTGGGACAAGCTGGAAGCAAAAAGTGAAAAGGCCGCCGCCGTCCTGCGGGAATTTTACGAAATCAGCCACAATCCCGGCGGCTGGACCCACGCCGCCCCAAACTTCAAGCGAATCCTCCGGGATGGTCTTTCCTCCTACCGGGAGCGCATCCTCCGCCAACCGGAGGGGGAATTCCGGGAGGGCTTACTCGCCCTGGTTAACGCCATGGAAACCTACGTCAAGCGCGGCATCGCCTACCTGCGTTCGGTGGACGCCCCCGCCGACTTGATTGCCGCCCTGGAAAAGGTTCCCTTCGCTCCCGCCGCCACCTACTACGAAGGACTTGTGGCCTGGAACGTGATTTTCCATTTTGACGGCGCCGATAACCTGGGTTGCCTGGACGATGGCTTGATCCATCTTTATCGGGGCGAGGATTACACCGACGTCATCGGAGAGCTTTTTGGCAACCTGGACGCGGCAGGCACCTGGTCCTGCACCGTGGGACCCAATTACAATCCCATCACCACCCAGGCGGTTCGGGCCATCCGTCACCGCCGCCGTCCCATGCTGGAGCTGATGACCACCCCGGAAATGCCCGACGAGCTTTGGGAGCTTGCCATGGACAACATTCGCGTCGGTTCCTGCAACCCCTCCTTTTACAACACCCGCGGCATCCACGATATGCTGGCCGCCCGCTTCCCCCACATTCCGGAGGAAGAGCTGGCCCTTTTCTGCGGTTGCGGCTGTACCGAAACCAATCTGCAGGGGCTGACCCGGGCGGGAGGAACCGATGACAACATTCCCCTGCTGAAAATTCTGGAAGAATATATGCACCGGCATCTGGCCGCCGCCAAAAGCTTTGAGGAATTTTTCGAAGGTCTCTGCCAAGAAACCGAGGCCCGTATCGACACCCAGCTGGACGAGATCACCGATCGCTACGATTACATGGCGGCTTATCTGCCCAATCCCATTCGTACCCTCTTCTTCGACGACTGCATCGAAAACGGCAAGGATTTCAACGCCGGCGGCGCCCGTTACACCTGGACCCAATCCTCCGACAGCGGCATGATCAACGCCATTGATTCCCTGCTTGCCATCCGGGAACTGGTTTTCAGTAGGAAAATCTACACGCCGGAGGAATTTTTGGCAAAGCTCACCGCCGAAGATCCGGAATTCTACGCCAACCTGCGCCGGTGTCCCTGCTTTGGTACCGACGACGAAGAAGCCGACCTTCTGGGGGCCGCCTACGCCAGGCGGGTTTACGACGTCTACCGCAACAAGACCCCCAGGAGCTTCATCGACGCCTACCTGATCACCGAGCATCAGTTCCTGCGCTACGAGCCGGAGGGACGCATGGTGGGCCCCACCCCCGACGGACGCCATAGGGGCGACCCCACCTGCGACTCCATTGCCGCCCTCCGGGGCAAGGCCGCCAATGGTCCCACCGCCATGCTCAAAAGCGCCGCCAGGCTTCCCCAGAGCCTTGCCGACGGCATTTCGGTGCTCAATCTGACCCTTTCCAAAAAGTTCGTGGGGAACGCCCTGCGGGCCCTGGTGAATTCCTACTTTGCCATGGGCGGTATTCAGGTCCAGGTCACTTGTACCTCGGTGGAGGAATTGCAGGACGCCCTGCAAAACCCCGACAAACACCGGGACCTGATCGTCCGGGTAGGAGGCTACTCCGACTACTTCGTCAACCTCTCCCCCGCCCTGCAACAGGCGGTGGTGGAACGCAACGTCCACGAATTGGGCTAAAGCTCCATATACCAAAAAAGCTTCGTGAATTGCTTCACGAAGCTTTTTGCTATTATTGGGCTTTTTTACTTTTTCAGGGTAATCAGGATGGTGGTATAAAGGGGCAGATCGAATACGTGGGCCCCGGTTTCCCCAAAGAAGGTTTCGGCGGAGGTGACCCGGTTGTCGCTTGCAGCATCCAGGGTGCGGTATTCCACCTCTACCCCCTCCCCGGAGGCAAAGCCCGACCAATCCACCCGTACCCGGCGGAATTCTTCCTCGGCGCCGCTGCCGTCAATGCTGGGATGCTCCTTGTAATAGGTCAGCAAGATGGCGGCCTGGGTACCGTCGTCATTTTGGGCGGCCACCACCTTTACTTCCTCATCTCCATCCGATTCCACCTCATTCCCCAGGGCGTAGAGCTGACCGAAATTCCACAGGGCATAATAGGGCTTCAGGGGCTCCAGCGAGATCTGGTCGAAGAGGCCGCACCAGTTGCAGATGCGGGCATCGTAATACATCAGGTGATCCATGGGGGATTTTTGGCTTGCGATCATGGAGGCACTGGTAAAGGCCGCCCCCTTCAGGGCACGCTTGGCCCGGTGGGAATAGATGATCTCCTCCTTGGGACGCCAGCCGCGGACGTAATTCCATTCATTCAGGATGATCTCGGTTTCGGTATAGCCGTAATCATCCAGCACCTTTCGGGCAATCCGGGCGTGATTGGCAAATTCATCCGGATTGGTGGTATAAAGGTGGAAGGAGAAGAAATCCAGGGGTACCGGATTTTCCTTATCCCGGGTGATATAGTCGAAGAAGGGGATCATGAATCCCCGGTTATTCACCGAAGTAATGGCAGGACCGCCGATCTTGAGGTGGGGGAAGCATCCCTTCAAATGCCGGGCAGTGATCTCAAAGAGAGTAAAGAAATCCTCATCCTTCCCATCCCAGCACTGGGGATGCAGATCGGGCTCGTTCCAGATTTCAAAATATT
>JAFYNU010000433.1 GCA_017547975.1 Clostridia bacterium | reverse complement strand
TCCGACGTGAAGCTTGCGCTGATTCCCCTGCTTTACAGCGGCATCATGTCCACCGGGGTGGCCTACACCTGCCAGGTTTTGGGTCAAAAGAATTCCGACCCCGCCCTGGCTTCGCTGATTTTGTCCACCGAAACGGTTTTTTCGGCGGTAGGAGGTGCCTTGATCCTTGGGGAAAGCATGACCCCGGGTGGGTACCTGGGTTGCGTTTTGATTTTTTCGGCCATTCTGATTTGCCAGGTGGACCCCAATTTGGTCCGCAAAATGCTCCGAAAAAAATAGAAAACATCAACTTTTGTTGAACATTCAAAATACACTTGCCAAAGATGATTTTTTGTAGTAATATATAGGAAATACAGTTTTGAGAGGTGCCCAATGAAAATATTGTTCTCCACCGACAGCACTGCCGACTTTTCCAAGGAGCTTCTGGATCAATATAACATTCCCGTTCTCCCCCTCTACGTGGAAAAGGGAGGCGCCATGTACCGGGACGGCGTGGATATCACCGTAAAGGATATTTTTGAATACGTTGGTGCCGGCAACCCCATTTGCACCACCGCCGCCCTGAATATTGCCGATTACCAGGATTTCTTCACCAAGTATGCGTCGGAGTATGATGCCATCATCCACACCACCATCAGCACCGGTTTTTCCAGCTGTTACCAGAATGCGGTCATTGCCGCCGAGGACTTTGACAACGTCCACGTAGTGAATTCCATGAACCTTTCCACCGGTATCGCCCTGGTTGTTTTGAAGGGCATCGAATACGCCAAGGAGGGTCTGGCCCCCGCCGAAATCGCCGACAAAATGCGCGCTGTCACCGAAAAGGTGGAATCCAGCTTCATCATCAACACCCTGGCTTATCTGGCCAAGGGCGGCAGATGCTCCGCTGTCACCGCTCTGGGTGCGAACCTGCTGAAGCTTCGTCCGGTCATTGAAGTCCAGGATGGCAAAATGCAGGTCGGCAAAAAGTTCCGGGGTGCCTATGACAGATGTGTCGTCAACTACGTAACCGAACGGCTGAAGGATCGGGACGATATCGACCAGTCCCGCATTTTCATCACCCATGCCCATTGCGACCCGGCCCTGGTGGCCGAAGTCCGCAAGGTTGTGGAAGAAAACGGCAGCTTCGCCGAAATTCTGGAAACCACCGCCGGTTGCTCGATTTCCTCCCACTGCGGCCCCGACACCCTGGGTGTCCTGTTTGTGAGAAAGTAAAGCGCGATTCCAAAAGCAACTCCCTTGCTTACGTAAAGCAAGGGAGTATTTTTTATTCCTTTATAAGCCGGCCGATCACCGAAGCCAGCATAAACGCTACCAAGTCAGCCACCACAATGGTGGATCCCACGGGGGTTTCCGCAAGCAGGGAAATCAGGATACCCAGGGTGGAGGTCAACACCGAAAAGAGGGCCGAAAGGATCACCACGGTGCGGAAGTTTTTGGCAATCCGCATGGCCGACAGGGCGGGAAACACCACCAGAGCCGAAATCAGAAGAGATCCCACCAGATTCATGGCCAGGACAATGATCACCGCCACGGTGATGGCGATCATCAGGTTGTAGGCCGAGGCGTGAGTACCGGTGGCTTTTGCAAAATCCTCGTCAAAGGTAACCAAAAAGATCCGGTTGTAAAAAAGGACGAAAAGTAAAAGAACCAGAAGCGACAGAATCACACAGAGCCACACCTCCCCTGCTGTAAGGGTCAGAATGGAGGTGGAACCAAACAGAGAGGCACACACGTCCCCCGACACGTTGGCCGAGGCAGAAAAGAGATTCATCAAAAGATAACCCACAGCCAGGGTTCCCACCGAAACCATAGCAATGGCGGCATCCCCCTGTATCCTGGTGTTTTTGCCGGTTTTCAAAAGCAGGATGGCGGCGACTACGGTGATCAGGAGCACCAGGGGCATTTCGCTGGAAAGCCCCGCCACAGCCGCAACCGCCATGGCGCCGAAGGCCACGTGGGAAAGTCCGTCCCCGATGAAGGAAAAGCGTTTCAAAACCAACACCACCCCAAAGAGGGCGGAGCACAGGGAGATCAAAATCCCAACGATCAGGGCATAACGCACGAAGGGATAGGCGAAATATTCCCCCAAAGCGGCAAACAGATGGTTCATTCTGCCGCCTCCTTCCCCAAATAGGCATCCCGGGTACCAAAGAATATCTCCTTACCCACGTGGAGAATATGGGTGGCATAACGCATAGCCGACGGCAGGTCATGGGAGATCATAATGACGGTGAGCTTGTCCTCCCGGTTCAAGGTGTCCACCAGGGAATAAAGCTCCTCCGCCGCCTCCGGGTCCAGTCCGGTTACCGGCTCGTCCAACATCAAAACCTTGCACCCGGTGCAAAGGGCCCGGGCCAGAAGGACCCTCTGCTGCTGTCCCCCGGAAAGGGTGCGGTAACGCCGTCCCGCAATGCTCGAAATACCCATGCGGGCCATGGCGGCATCCGCCCGGCGCTTTTCGGCAAGACCGTAAAAGGGACGCAGTCCCATGGAGGCCAGGCAACCCGAAAGGACGATTTCCCGCACCGAGGCCGGAAAATCCCGCTGAACCTCGGTATGCTGGGGCAGGTAGCCGATTTCATTCTGCTTCAATCCATCCCGAATCATTTCCCCGGCCAGCACAGGCTGCAGACCAAGAAGGGTCTTCATCAGGGTGGTTTTCCCCGATCCATTTTCTCCCAGGACGCAAAGATAGTCCCCCTCCTCCACCGAGAAGGACAGGTTCTTTATGATTTCATTCCGTTCGTAACCCAGGGTTACGTCCCGGCAGTCAAGAAGCGGCATGGTTTCATTCCCTTCGTATCGCAAT
>JAFYNU010000432.1 GCA_017547975.1 Clostridia bacterium | reverse complement strand
TCCGGGTTGGTCATGGGGATGTCGGTGACGGTGTTCATAGCCGCCTTGTACCAGCGGGAACGAATCTTGTTGATCCCCATGGCGGCGGCAGTTCCCATGACGGTGGAGATCACCGTGGCGCTGGCCGCAAGAATCAGGGTATTTTTCACCGATTCCAGGGTGTTGCGGTCGCTCATCAATTCCTCGTACCAGCGCAGAGAGAAGCCGGAGAATACCGAAAGGCTCTTGGCGTCGTTAAAGGAGAAGAAGAGCATAACCACAATGGGGGCAAAGAGGAAGATCAGAATGATGGCGCTGTAAATTTTGCTGGAAATCTTCATTCTCTTTCACCTCCGTAAACGTAGCGATTGGTCACGTATTTCACAACGGCCATGGCCACCAGCAGGATGACCATCAGAATGAAGGCAATGGCGGCGGCAAAGTGCAGATTGTTTGCCATGTACTGTCCCTCGATGGCGTCACCGATCAGGAAGAACTTGCCGTTACCGAGTTTTTGGGAAATGTAGAAGGTGCTGATGGAAGGAATCAAAACCCTGGTGATACCCGAAACCACACCGGGTATGCTCAGGGGCCAAATCACCCGGCGCAGTACCGAAATACTCCCACAACCCAGGTCACGGGCGGCTTCCAGAAGCCGCAGATCCATTTTGGCCATAATGGAGTAGATGGGAAGCACCATGTAGGGGAAGTAGTCGTACACCATGCCGATGATAACCGCCGTTTCGGTGCCGATGACGTGGATCTGTCCAAGTCCCAGGGCACCCAGGACGTTGTTGAAAATACCGGTATCCTGCAAAATGGTCATCCAGGCATAAGTACGAATCAAAAAGTTCATCCACATGGGGATCATGATCAGGGTGATCATGGTTTTCTGGGTCTTTTCGGGGGCACGGGCGATGATGTAGGCAATGGGATATCCCAAAAGCAGGCAAATCGCCGTGGAGATCACCGCAAGCTTCACCGAGCGCCAGAAAATCAGAAGATAGGTCCGGACCTCTCGGGAGGTACCGTCATCCTCCAGAATGTTACTGGTGGCGGTGAAAAAGCGGGTAAAATGTTCGGTGGTGAAGGCAAAGCTGTCGTCGGTGAAGGCGTAGTAAGCAATGAACACCAGCGGAACCACAATAAACAGAACCGCCCACAGGGAGTAGGGTGCCAACGCCCCGTGATAGGTATTGAATCGTTTCTTCATTCTTCCGCCCCACCTTCCGGATCGGGATTGGAGATTTCTTCCATTTCATCGGAGAAGGAGGAGTAGTCGCCGAACATGCCGGAATACTTCGACTTCTTCATAATATGAATGGCATCGGGCTCCAGGAAGAGGCCGATTCTTTCATTTTCATTGACGCTGTCGGTGGTTTGGATCATCCACTTGAATCCGTTGATATCCACGATGATCTCGTTATGCACACCCAGGAAGGTCACCGAGGTGACAATCCCTGAAAGCATTCCCTTTTCCACAGGGACGATGTCCACGTCCTCCGGGCGGACCACCACGTCCACCGGTTCATTCTTTTCAAACCCGGTATCCAGGCAGGAGAAGACCTGACCTGCGAAACGAACCTTGTAATCTTCCAGCATAACGCCGTCCAGGATGTTACTTTCACCGATGAAGTCGGCAACGAAGGCATTTTTCGGTTCGTTATAAATATCGGTGGGAGTACCGATCTGCTGAATCTTACCCTCGCTCATGACCACGATGGTATCCGACATGGACAGGGCTTCCTCCTGGTCGTGGGTAACGAAAACGAAGGTAATACCGGTGCTTTTCTGGATCTTTTTGAGTTCCTGCTGCATATCCTTGCGAAGCTTCAGGTCCAGAGCACCGAGAGGTTCGTCCAGAAGCAGAACCTGAGGATGGCTGACCAAAGCCCGGGCAATGGCAACACGCTGTTGCTGACCGCCCGACAGGCTGGTCACCCGACGGTCGGCAAAACCGGTGAGCATCACAAGCTTCAGCATTTCGTTGACCTTTTCGTTGATCTCCTTCTTGGGGACCTTCTTTTCCCGCAGGGGGAAGGCGATATTTTCAAACACGTTCAGATGGGGGAACAGGGCGTAGCGCTGGAACACGGTGTTGACATTGCGTTTGTGGGGAGGCACGTCGTTGATGCGTTCCCCCATGAAGATCACGTCCCCGCTGTCGGGCTGGGTAAAGCCGCCGATCATCCGCAGGGTGGTGGTTTTGCCGCATCCCGAAGGACCCAGCAGGGTGATAAACTCGTTGTCATAGATGTCCAGACTGATGTTGTCCAGAACCATTTCGCCGTCAAAGGCTTTGGAAATGTTTTTGAGTTCGATGATCTTCTTCATACTATTTCTCTTTTCTTCCGTATTTCCATAACGAAAAAAGTGACGCAGCCAATGCGGCACGTCACTTGGAAAGGCGATATAACTTGTCTGTATGTGTACTTCCCCCGGGAAGCTTTCCGATCTTACAGGCAGGTTTCAAATCACAATGGGACCAGAGTCTATATAGCAAAGATTACTTTTACTACTCTTATTGACCATTTCACAAGTTTTGCGCGAGGCACTGGTTTATAGTAACCAACTTATAAAACTGAGCTTCTAACTCAATCAATAAGGCAACAGAAGTTGCCAACCGCATTCCACGGTCTTCGGCATTCGACCCGGCTGTCCGTATGGCCTTCTTTGCCGGAAAAAATCCGGCGGTCGGAATATCTTGCTTCGGAAAGACCCTTCCCGATTGAGATTAAAAAAATTATAGCACAGCCCCTTTTGATTGTCAACCTTCTTTTCCCCAAAAACAATTGAAATGCGACAGGATTTTTATTTATTTTTTTGTTTTCCCCCTTTAACACCTGCTGTCGGTTTTCCGCGGCAGTTTTATGAAAAAGCTGAAAGTTTTCTCTTTTCCCTTTTCTCCCACCGGATTTTGTGATATAATCAAGAAAATTCAAATCAGAAAGGAAGAAACACCATGTATACCAAACTGGGACTTCAACTTTATTCCATCCGTGACTTCATGCAGACCGAAGCCGATATCCGGGAGAGCTTCCATAAAATCAAGGCCATGGGCTACGATCAGGTGCAGACCGCCGGTTGCGCCGTTCCCTACGACGTCTTCGGCGCCCTGGCTAAGGAAGCCGGGCTGGAAATCGTGGGCACCCACGATGACTTCAACAAAATGCAAAACGATCTTCCCACCGCCATCCGGGAACACAAGGCCCTTGGCACCACCAACATGGGCGTGGGCGGTATGGCCGCCGTCACCACCATGGAGGGGATCGAAGAACAGATCGCCGCCTGCAACGCCGTTGCCGACGCCCTCAAGGGAGAAGGCTTCAAATTCACCTACCACAACCACAGCCACGAATTCGTTCGCATTGGCGACAAGACCCGCTTCGACTACTACCTGGAGGGTTTTAAGGACAACATCTCCTTCGTTCTGGATACCTACTGGGCTCAGCACGCCGGTGTGGATGTTTGCTCCCTGATGAAAAAGATGGAAGGCCGCATCGACATTCTCCACCTGAAGGACATGGCGGTGAAGGGCAACGACCCCTACATCACCGAATGCGGCCACGGCAACCTGAACTTCGCCGATATCATCCCCCTGGCAGAAGCCATCGGCGTCAAGTACCTGGTGGTGGAACAGGACACCTGCCCCGGGGACCCCTTTGAAAGCGTCCGGTTCAGCAGCGAATACCTGCACAAAAACTTCCTGAAATAAATAAAACGGAGGATCTTTCCTATGCGATCCTATCTTGATAGCTTTTTCACCGAATTTGACTACCCTGCCGAAAGCCGGGAGGTTTTGCTTGCCGCCTACGACGCCATCCATGCCGATCCCGTCCTGGGAACAAAATGGCAGGAGCTGATGGCCGCCTACGAAGCCGACTATAACTGCGGCTTCGATGCCGCGCTGGAAGCCTGTGATACCATTGCCAAAGATACCGGCTGTCACAGCTATACCGTCCGGCTTCTCCTCTTCATCTGCTGGTCCCGCCGCCTTCGCGTCCTTTACCGGGAGCGGGGCATTGCCGATCAAATCTGGTTTGACAGTATGTGCGACCTGAAGTACAAGCTTTGGGAATGCAAGGCGGTGAAAAACATTTGGGGTAGTTTTGTTGCCGGGTGGTTCGGCGGCTTTT
>JAFYNU010000431.1 GCA_017547975.1 Clostridia bacterium | reverse complement strand
TTTTGGGGGTTATTCGTCCTTGAAATTTCCGCGTTTGTCAACGATGTAGTTGGGTCTGCCCTTGGCTTCGTCATAAATGCGGGCTACGTATTCGCCAAGTAAACCTATAGCCACAAAATTGGTGCCTCCGAAAAAGGTGATTACGGTCATCAGGGAAGCCCAGCCGGCGGCTGTAGAACCAAGACACAAGGATACAATGGTGTAAACAAAGAGTGCTGCCGAAATAAATACAATCAAAAAACCAAACTTGGCCATGAGCCGTAGGGGAGCACTGGAGAAGGAAAGGATCCCATCAATGGCCAGGTTGATCATTTTCTTCATGGTATATTTGGTTTCACCGGCAGCTCTGGCATCCCGGGAGAACTCGCAGGGAACCTGACGGAATCCGATCCAGCTGACAAGACCCCGCAGAAAACGATTCTTTTCGGGAAGCCCTCGAAGAACATCGGCTACCTTACGGTCGATCAAACGGAAATCGCCGGTATCCAGAGGGATGTCCACGGAAGACAGGGAGTTGAGCACTCGATAAAAAGCCTTTGCCGTGAAGGTTTTGAAAAAGCTTTCTCCATCACGTGATTTTCTTTTGCCATAGACAACGTCATTCCCTTCCTGCCATAGTGCCACCATCTGCGGGATCACTTCAGGTGGATCCTGCAGGTCGGCATCGATAATCACTACAGCATCACCGGTACAGGCATCAATACCGGCGGACACAGCCGCTTGGTGGCCAAAATTGCGCGAGAAGGAAAGATATTTGATCCGTTCATCCTTGGCGGAAGCTTCTTCCAAAAGGCGCAAGGTGGCATCCTTGCTGCCGTCGTTGACAAAAAGAAGTTCATAATGGTATTCCTCTCGTTCCATTACCGCAGTCAAGCGTTCAATGGTTTGATTCAGCACTTCCTCCTCATTATAGGCAGGAATGATAATCGAAAGGAAAAAATCTTTCATAAGGTCCTCCGAATAAGAAATTAAATGGCACTTCGTTCTGCTTCCAAATCACGCAGCTTTTTTTCGTTATCAGCAATTTGATTCTGAATTTCAAGAATCTCCGCTTTCATCGGTTCCCGCTTGATGCGTCCCTTTCGAAGGAAAATAACCTGAAACACAACCAAAGCAGCAATCAAAACGGCACAAATTGCCCAAAGATATTGCAGAATGGGAGTCTGATCGAAAATATGGCGGAATACCACGATGCAAAGAATATCTACCACGATGAAGGCGGATAAAATGAAATACATCGGAGCCAATAGGGGAAGCAAATTCTCCTTCTTGAGCTGTTCCTGGTAAGCAGCACGTTTTTCCTGATGCAATTCATCCAATTCCTTCAGGCGTTGCTTGCAGGCATTGATATCCTTCATAATTGCCATGTATCTTTGAGATTCTTCCGGGGTAAACACACGATTGTTATTCTTTTGCAGACTTTCGGTGATGGCGCGGAGACGTTCTTCTTCGATAATCTTCTGGATGCTGGATTCTTCGTTGGGCACAGGACACCCTCCTTTACAAATAGGATATTGTTTCTTAGCAATACTATACCCTAAAACATGGGAACTTGTCAATAGATTTATGTTTATAGCAGAAAAAGAGCCCCTCTGGCTAATCCAGAGGGGCTCAAAAAACATTACTTCATATCCACAGGGGTAACGTGCCAAATGTTTTCGGCATATTCCCGTACTGCACGGTCGGCGGCAAAGAAGCCGGCACCGGCGATATTATGGAGGGACATTTTTGCCCACTGCATGGGATCACGCCAAGTTTCGCTGACCTTAGCCTGACAGGCACGGTACAGTTCGAAGTCGGCACAGCACATGTAGGGGTCTGCAACGCCGTTGTTGCCATAGAGAAGAGAGCCTGCAATATCAGCAAAATGCTCGCCGGCGATGCCGCTGTTGAGCATATCCACTGCCTTCTTCAGGTAAGGGGAGGCGTTGTAGTAGGAAGCGGGATTATAACCGGTACGCCAGAGATTGTTGACTTCATCAGCGGTCAGACCAAAGATAAAGATATTCTCGCGGCCGGCCTGTTCCATGATTTCGATATTGGCGCCGTCCAGAGTACCGACGGTCAGAGCACCATTGATCATCAGCTTCATGTTACCGGTACCGGAAGCTTCTTTGCCGGCGATAGATATCTGTTCGGATACGTCGGCGGCCGGGATGATAATTTCGGCGGAGGAAACGCAGTAGTTTTCGCTGAAAATCACGCGAAGCTTGCCACGAACCTGGGGATCCGCGTTGATCATGTCGGAAATGGAGCAGATCAGCTTGATGATGCGCTTGGCGGTATGGTAAGCAGCCGAAGCCTTGGCACCAAAGATGAAGGTACGGGGCTCAAAGGGTGCATCCGGATTTTCCTTGATGTAGACGTAGAGGGAAAGAATATGCAGAGCATTGAGAAGCTGACGCTTATACTCGTGCAGACGCTTCACCTGAATGTCGAACAGGGAGGTTTCATCCACCAGGATGCCGGTGGTTTTCCGGATGTATTCGGCAAGACGGAGCTTATTTCCCTTTTTGATTTCGGTCAGACGTTCCAGAACCGAGGTATCGTTTTCGTACTTGCGCAGATCTTCCAGTACTTCCGGAGTGTGGAGGAATCCGTCACCGATCAGTTCCTTCAGGAAAGCGGTAAGGGCGGGGTTGGCTTCGCAAAGCCATCTGCGGTGGGCGATACCGTTGGTAACGTTGGTGAAAATTTCGGGACGATAGGAATAGTAATCGCGGAATACCTGGTCACGCAGAATCTTGGAGTGAAGCTCCGAAACGCCGTTCACCTTGTGAACGCTGGCCAGGCAGAGGTTAGCCATACGGACCTCGTAACGGCTGCAGATGGACATGTAGTCCCGCTTGCCGGGATCGTAAATGCCCTTTTCATCCAGGGAGAGCATGAGTCTGCGGTTGATTTCGCAGATGATGCTGTAAATGCGGGGCAGCTGAGAACGGAAGATATCAATGGGCCAACGCTCCAAAGCTTCCGACATAACGGTATGGTTGGTGTAGGCCAGGGTGCGGGAGGTGATATCAAAGGCTTCGTTCCAGCCATAATTGTATTCATCCATTAAGATACGCATCATTTCGGGGACGCACATGGCAGGAGGGGTATCGTTGATATGGATGGCTGCATGATCGGGCAGATTATGGAAACTGCCGTGCTGGATATAATGATTGCGCAGGATCATCTGCAGGGTGGCAGATACCAGCAGGTATTGCTGGCGGATACGCAGGATCTTACCTTCCACGTGGTCATCAGCAGGATACAGAACCTTAGAGATGGATTCGATCTTGCTCTTACGTTCCAGGGCTTTGGCGTATTCACCACGGGCAAAGAGGTTCATATCGATTTCATCTTCGGTACGTGCGGACCAGAGACGAAGGACGTTCACTGCTTCGGTGCCGTGACCGCTGACAAACATATCGTAGGGGACAGCCAGAACTTCGTCATAACCGTAGTGATTGATGACGGCGCCGGAGCTGGAGAAATGTTCACTGACTTCGCCGCCAAAACGAACGCGTACAGTTTCATCTTCTCTGGGGGAAAGCCAAACACTTCCGTCTTCCAGCCAGATATCGGGCATTTCAAGCTGCCAGCCGTTTACGATCTTCTGCTTAAAGATACCGTATTCATAACGGATGGAGAAGCCGGTGGCGGGGAAGTTGCAGCTTGTAAGTCCGTCCAGGTAACAAGCGGCAAGACGGCCGAGACCGCCGTTGCCCAGACCGGGATCGGGTTCTTCGTTGTAAACCTCATCGGTGGTGAAGCCAAATTCGGAGCAAAGATCCGAAACGTAGCCTTCAAGCCCCATGTTGTAGAGGTTGTTGCGGAGCATTCTGCCCATCAGGAATTCCAGGGAAAGATAGTATACTCTCTTTTTCTGGGCAGATTCGTATTCCTTGCGGAAGGAGGAGGCCTTCTTCGCCAGCATCAGCATGACAACGGCGGAGATAGCTTTGTTCAATTGGGAAGCGCTTGCCTGATCGGCCGAATGGCCATAGGTAACTTCCAGCATTTCGCTGACGTCCCTTTTGAAGCTTGCGTAATCCATCGGGGAAGCAGTGGACATAGGTTAAAAATCATCCTTTCGGGAAATTGAAAAGGATTCCCGGTTGCGGATTTCACCGCAACCGGGAATCTTCCTTGATTGCTTAATGAAAAAACTTAAGCTTTGCCGGCGCAGCCAAGGACGTTCACGAGCTTATGGCGAACCAGTTCCTTGATGTTGGCACGGGCGGGCTTGAGGTATTCGCGGGGGTCAAACTTGCTGGGCTGATCGTTGAAGAACTTGCGGATGGTGCCGGTCATGGCGAGACGCAGGTCGGAGTCGATGTTGATCTTGCAAACCGACAGGGAAGCGGCCTTGCGGAGCTGTTCTTCGGGAACACCGATTGCATTGGGCATCTTACCACCGTTGGCGTTGACCATGGCTACGTAGTCCTGGGGAACGGAGG
>JAFYNU010000430.1 GCA_017547975.1 Clostridia bacterium | reverse complement strand
CGGGAACCTCCTTTGCCTCCCGGGGCAGGACCACCTTTTTCCCCCGGAGGGCACGGCCCACGTTGTCCCGGGCTTCCAGGGTGACAAGCTGGAACCGCAGGGTGGAGAAGGTGGTGGCAGGGCGTACCACCGTCCAGTTTTGATAGGGGGATGCCATCAGAAGGTTTTCAGAATGGGCTTTATGAATGGAGTAGTCGTTGGAGGCACGAAGCTCCGCATCCTCCGAGGAATCCAGAAGACGGGGCGAGGTTTCCCTGACAGGGTGCTCCTTATCATCGTACACCCGGCAGGAGGAGAGGAAGATATAGTGGCCGGTATTTTCCAGGAAGAGCTTGTAGTAATCGGGGAAATCGCGGTCGCCGTAGATCATGAAGTCCACCACCCCGTCAAACCCCTGGGCAAGCAGACTCATGAGAAATTCCTTGTTTTTGCAATCTCCCTTTACCGGGGTGACCAGTTCACCCGCCGGGGTCCCCCCATCCAGGGAGACCGCCGTGACCTGGTAGCCAAGGCTCGCCAGCTCGGGCACCAGATAGCGTCCCATGGCGCCGGTGGCGCCGATCACCATAACCTTTTTCATATCCAAATCTCCTTATCCGTGAATGTTTTTGCTGGGGAAGCCCACGCCCCCAACGATTTCGTCCAACACTTCCTGCACCGCATAGTCGTGTTCGTAGGTGAAGGGGTTTGCCCGGGTCCCCATGACGTAGTCGTAAAAATCCTTCATCATATCGTCGTAGCGGCTATCCTTCGGTACATCCGCCAGGGGAACAAGCTCCCGGATATCCTCGTAGGGCTGTTTGGTAAGCTCATTATCCGACCAATACATGGTAATTTCGTTTTCAATGGGCATGATCTGGGCGGTGCCGTTGCTGCCCGACACCACAAACTGCCGCCTGCCCCAACCGTTTACCTCCACCGAGGACACGTAAACCCGGGCCAGGGCGTGGTCATATTCCAGAACCGCCAGAGTGTTGTCCGCCAAATCCACCCCATCCTTTTGGGTATGGTTCAAAAAGCTTGTGACCCTCCTGGGTTTGCCCAGCATATATACGATCAGGTCCACCAGGTGGCTGCCGAGAATGTACATGATCCCGCCGTTGAAATTTTTGAGCCAGCGGCGGTACTGTGCCGGATGATTGGTGCTCATTTCGGCGTTGATGGAATAGATTTCCCCCACTTCCCCCCGGTCAATGCGCCCCAGAAGGTCCCGGATGGCGGGATTATAGCGGTACATATAGCCCAACTGTACCACAAGCCCCTTTTCCTTGGCCAAATCCAGAAGGGCTTTGTATTCCCCAAGGGTTCCGCTGGCGGGTTTATCCATGTGGATGTGCTTTCCGGTCCTGATACAACGCATGGCGGTTTCGGTCAGGTTCCAGACGTCGGTTTCAATGAGGACGGCATCGCTTTTTTCGATGACCTCCTCCACACCGAGTCGGGGGATTCCCTGGTAGGCCGCCATACCGCCCCGGTCGGCCACCCATTCCTCGTTTTCTTCGGCATAGCCGATCACTTCAAAAAGGTCGGGGAATTTTCGAACGGCCTCCATTTTGGCACTGCCGTGATTATGTCCAATGCCGATTTGGCCGATTTTTATTTTTCTCATGCTTCCTTCCTCCAATCAAACACGGTTCCCAGGGGGAAATTGGGGTCGTCACAAAGCTGGTCGTAAATTTCGGGGGCATCCTCGGGGGATACCACACGGGATACGATTGGGGCAACCTGAATCCGGCCTGCGGCAATCAAATCTAAAATTGCCTTACAATCATCCTGGTGGGTCCAATGATGCGGGTAGGATTCCACCTTGGGGCGAATAAAGTTATGGGCGCCGATGAGCTTCACCCCGGGACGGTGCACCTGCTGATAGTAGTCAATGGCACAATCGGAAACCCTGGTACATCCCAAAAGGGCAATCCGTCCCATCCAGGAGGCACATTCCAATGCCTGTTTCATGGCGGCGGATACACCGGTGACCTCCACCGTGGCACGAACCCCCTTACCGCCGGTAATTGCCATAACCTGTTGGGTAAAGTCCGGGGCAGATGGGTCCAACGCATAGTCTGCACCCAGTTTCAGAGCCAGTTCCCGCCGGGCCGGGTTGAGGTCGGCGGCAATGACGGGATATGCTCCCGAAAGTCGGCAAAACTGCACCCCGAACATGCCAAGAAGCCCAAGCCCCATGACCATGGCACTTTCACCAAGTTCGATTTCAAGCTTTCGCACCCCGCCCAGGCCCATGGAGGCGATGATGACGAAGGCGGCGTCAAGCGAGGGTATCTTCTCGTTGGCAACCTTGGTAATATCTGCTTCGGGGCGAATGTTATATTTTGCATGGATTCCGTGATAGACAAGCACACGATCTCCCGCCGCTACGTTTGTCACCGCCGAACCCACTTCCAGCACACGACCCACACCGCAATACCCAAGGTTTTTGGGGAAGTGATTGCCGCCTGCGTTTTCCATTCCCATAATGTTCGCTCTTTCGGTACCGCCGCTGACCACGGTGTATTCCATTTCGGTCAGCACTTCGTTTTCCTTGACCCTGCCGATCTCGGTTTCCACCAATTCCGCTTTATGGACCGCGGTAAAACTAATGATTTTGCTTTTCATATTTCGACTCCTTTACATCAGCTTTTTCAGGGCATCCACCGCCGTCCTGGCGGTACGCAGGTCGATTTGTTCCATGGTGCTTCCCGCATTGAACCGATCCACACAGAAGGCGATCTGGCCTCCCATCGCCGGGTTCAGGGTACGGGAAAGGATACCTGCCTTGCCGTTTGCATGATACGCCACCGGAATGGACAGCTGTTTTTTGAGCATGAGCATGGCCTTGAAGCTTTCCACCAGATCCTCCTCGGTTTTGGCAACCGAAACGATCTTGATGATGTCGGGCTTCCGCTCCGCAAGGAAGAGGGCCAGCTCCACCACCTCTTCGGCGGTCATGGAGATACCGGGGTGACAGGAAAGGAGTACCTCTCCGCCCATATCATGGACCCGGTCGATCAATTCTATCTGTTTTGCAATCACCGCCGGGTCGGTGACCACCTCCTTGGGATTCTTTTTCATAAAGTCCCGGATCACATCCCCGTGGAACCCATCCCGAGCCTGGGTATCAAAGGTGTATCCCTGCATATCAATACCAGCTGCACCGGCCTCCACCGCCCGAAGCAAAGAAGCCACCCTGGCTTCCTCGTTTGCCCCCGCGTCGGTCCAATCGTAGGTACGGTTATAATGGAGGGCCAGAATGGGTAGCCTGGAAAACTCCACAATGCGGCCCAGGGTCTCCACGTCGTCGCTTTCCAGGCAGGACAGATGCAGATCGATCATGTCGGCCCCATCCGACAGGCAGTTTTTGATCTCCGCCTTGGCGGCGGCTTCGGTTTTTTCCCGCACCACACCCGCAAGGGCAGGGGCAGGCAGATGAGCCAGGGATTGTCGTTTCATAGGTTGGCACCTCATTCCAAATAGTCTGGTTGGTTATATGCAGTATAGTCCCCTTTTTCTCCCGCGTCAATATCGGTTGTGATATTTTTGTCATTTCTGATACTTTATGTCTTTACAAGCACTGCTCATCCAGGGTATAATGGAGGAAAGAGGGAGGAATATCCGTATGACACAGGAATCCTATTTACAACTCACCGTCACCGGTATCCTTGCGGCAAACCGACTTCATCAATCCCCGGTGGGGGTGGTAACCCATCGGACAAACCGGGAAAGATGGGCTTTGGTTTTGAAAATCGCAGGAAAAACCGTCTATTCTGCCGGTGGAATCGAAATCCTTTCCGACCGAGCCCACCCGGTACTCCTGCCCCGGGGATGCAGTTACACCTGGACCTGTCTGGAACCCGGGGAATGCCTGATTTTGGAGTTTGACGCCGCCGAAACCGACGACCGTCCCATTTCCTTTGCTCTTTCTGATAGTACCCCCTTGATCCATTCCTTCAGCCGCATTGAGCGGAGCCTGACGCTGGATTCCCCCACCCGGGAGCTGGAAAGTCGGGGCAGACTCTACGAAGCCCTCCTGTTTTTGGCAAAGTCCCGCCACAAGGACTATATCCCCCGGGATAAGCGTCAGCTCCTCAACCCCGCCATGGACTACCTGACTCAGCACTATGCCGACCCTGCCATCACCAACGACCTGTTGGCCGGGCTTTGCGGCATCAGTACGGTTTACTTTCGCAAAACCTTCGAATCGGTCTACGGCACCTCCCCCATTCGGTACCTGCAAGCCCTCCGAATTGCCAAGGCCAAGGCCATTTTGCAAAGCGACTACACCTCCATCGGGCAGATTGCCGAAAGTGTGGGCTACGCCAGCATTTATCACTTTTCCAAAACCTTCCGCCGGGTCACCGGCATGAGCCCCAGCGAGTACGCCAAAAACGCAAGCACCGAAACCCCTTCGGTTTCCCGTTGAAAACACCCTGATTTCGTGATATGATAGGGTCAAATTACATCCCGCCATTTTCAAAGGAGGTTCTTTCCATGAATGCACGTATGATTACCACCTGCAAGGGTGTCACCTTCACCGATGAGATTTTCCCTGCACTGCACATCCCCGGCGCAACCCATCTTCAGGCTGCATCCGACCCCATCGGAACCGGCTTCCGGTTTGGAGCGGCTATCACCCCCTCCTCCTGCTATGAATTGAACCAAATGGATCCCCGTGAGCGGGCGGCACTTCTCCAAAAGCTTTACGGCAAGGAGGGTCTTGGTCTTTCCTGCGCCAGGGTCTGCGTTGCCTCCAGCGACTACTCCGCCGAGCTCTACTCCTACGACGACGCGGCAGACGACACCCAACTCCAACACTTTTCGGTGACCCGGGACGAGGCTTACGTGATTCCCATGATCAAGGAAATTCTGGCGGTAAACCCTGACCTTTACCTATTGGCCTCCCCCTGGAGTCCTCCCTATTGGATGAAAACCGGGGGCAGTATGTGCGGCGGTTATATGCGGGAGAAATACGTGGAGTGCTACGCCGACTACATGGTCAAATTCATCCGGGCTTACGGAGAGTACGGCATCAAAATTTCCGCCGTAACCCCCCAGAACGAAACCAACACCGACCAAAACGGAAAAATGCCCGCCTGCATCTGGCACCCCGAAACCGAGGCAAAATTTATCCAGATCCTGCGTCAAAAGCTGGATGATGCAGGACTTGACGTAAAAATCTGGATGTTCGACCATAACTTCAACGATGTCCGCCGGGTTCTGTGGTCCCTCCGGGAATGCGAAGGTCTTCGGGAAAGCTGTGACGGGGTGGCTTTCCACTATTACGAGGGCTCGGTGGAGGAAACCCGGGTGGTCAAGGAAACCCATCCCGACCTGGAGCTCCATTTCACCGAGGGAGGACCCCGGCTGACCCAGAATTACGACACCGACTGGGCCAAGTGGGGAATCATGATCATCAAGTCCATGAAGGCGGGCTATTCCTCCTTCACCGGGTGGAACTTGATGCTGAACGAGCTGGGCGGCCCCAACGTGGGACCCTTCATCGGCCTGTGCGGCGGTCTTGTGACCCGGGACCGGGTGGCCGGAGAGATTCGTTACAGCGGGCAATACAAAGCCTTCACCCACCTTGCCCCCTATATCACCCCCGAAAGCAAGCTCTATCCCCTGACTCAGACCATTTTCCCCCGCTACAAAATGAGCGCCTACCCCCAGCCCATCCAGGATGTGGAAGGCATTCTGGTCAAAAATCCCGACGGCAAACAGATCGCCATTCTGGTAAATCCCAACCCCACCGGAGTACAGGTTCAGTTGGAGCTTGCCGGTATTCTGTGGTATGCCGAGCTGCAGGGGGACTGCATTTCCACCCTGATTGTGGAATAGACACGAAAAAAGCCAACCGGATCACACCAGGATCCGGTTGGCTTTTTTATATGCCCCCGGGGACAGCCCATAGGCTTCCCAAAATAGACGATTGAAAGAAAAGAGGTCGGAAAGATACTCCAGCATACAAGATCCCCATTACCCGGGGTTCCCTGCCTGTTATTCTTGCTTGAATTCCGCCACCACCTGGGCGATGCGGTTATAGTCGTTGGTAAGGATCACGTCAATGCCCATTTTCAGGTATTCCCTTGTCTCCGCAGGGTCATCCGACCAAAAGATGTTGCAGATGATACCGTTCTGGTGGGCTTTGTCGATCATAGCCTGGTTGAATTTTCCCTTCACCAGCTGAATCTTGGGGCACCCGAGGCGGATGGCCCGCTCCACCATGCCCCAGGCATCGTTCCCGCCGCCAACACAACGGGCGATGTGGGGTGCCATTTCCCCAAGCAGCTCCAGAAGCAGGTCGTTGCCCGACATGAAGTAGACCCATTTTGCCGCATCGTACCGATCGATCAGGTCAATAATCTTTTGCAGGGTTGCCCTGTCGTATTCCTGGGTGTTGGAGGTGGTCTTCAGATGGATATTCATGACGGTGCGGCCTGCAAGCTTTTTCAGAATCTCCTCGAAGGTCAGAATCTTCATCCCCGCAAATGACCGCCCGTGCTTGATTCCGAAATCGTACTGCCGCAGTTCTTCCAGGGTATGCTCGTAGACCAACCCGGTGCCGTCGGAAACCCGATCCAGCCGATCATCGTGGATGGAGACGATTTCCCCATCCCTGGTCCACCACAGGTCGAATTCGATCTCCTCCGCCCCCATATCCACCGCCGCGCCAAAGGCGGGCATGCTGTTTTCCGGGGCAATGGTATTGAACCCCCGGTGAGCGCAGACTCTGGGGTAGCCCATGACGGCGTCGAAGGGTACCATGGCGGGTCCGGCAGGACGGTATTTCCAGGGGCGGCGGCCCTTTTCCACGTATTCAAAGTGGGAGGAAAGAGGGTTTCCAAAGCCCGCAGGCTTGTAGTATTTTTTCGCGGGATCGATCTCCACCGAAGCCATACCCACCCGACTTTCCATGTCGCAAAGAACGGCACCATCAGGGGCTATCACGGTACTGCCGCCACCAATGTTTCCCTCTCCCATGCTCACCGATGACCGCACCACGTAGGCGTTGGTGTTGTAGGCAAGGAACTGGTTGATGGTGCGAAGGGCCGACTGCATATCGCTTCGCTGGTGGGAGCAGCCGATGATGATATCGGGCTTCATGCGGGCAATTTGGGGGAAAGATTCGTAAAAATAGAAATCGTAACAGGTCAAAAAACAGAAACGGAGCCCCTCCACCTCCACCACCGTGGTGGGAGTCGCCTGGTAGGTATAATCGCAAACCAGCTTTTTTACCTCCCCGGGGGTCAGATGTTGCTTGTTGTATTTTCCCGCCAGATTGCCCTGGCGGTCGAGAACAAAGGTGGTGTTATAAAGTCCCTTTTCATCCCGGTCGTGGCCGCAGAAACAGACGATGGCATGGCATCGAATGGCGGTCTCCCGGGCTTTGTCATAAAGCTTCCCGAAAAAGCGGTCATAGCTATACCGGATTTCCTCAAGAGTCCCCGCCAAGGCGGGTACATCTGCGGCTTCGGGGAAAACGATCAGGTCCATGCCGGGGTCGCAGGCGTCAAACGCCTCCATTTCCCACTGAAAAAGTTCTTCCGACCGGCTATAATCGGTGGAATACGCAGGCTGAACAATGGTAACCTTCATCTGTTTCTACCTCCTTGGTTATTGGCAATATTATATACCACACCCACCTCGCTTTGCAAGCGAAAAGCCCCCGAATTTCGGGGGCTTGATTTAGCTTCGAAACAACGCTTCGGCTACACTTATTCTTCCTCGTAGGTTACTTCCACAATGTCCATGCCAAAACCCGGAATCCGGATGGAGAAGGCTCCGTCTTCCCGGCGGTGGATGGGATAGCATTCGGGTTTGGTAACGTAGTAGAGGGACTTGATTTTACGCTTTGGTTTGATCCAGGGGGTGGCATAGTAAAATTCCTGGTTATCAATAAACAATCGGGCGGTATTGGGCCCGGTCATCACCTGATTTACGTGGCAGGCACCATAGTCCCCGGTGATCGCCGGAAGCTCTGCCAAATCATTGATATAGCGTGCCACCTCCTCCACAAAGGCAGGCTCCACCTCCATGAAGGTCAGGGAATCGGTCCAGATGGCCTGGTTGGGGTCGGTGACGTGATGGAGAGGAACCGCCTCCAGCGCCCTTTCGGGAAGGCCGGTGAAGCGTATTTTCCCATCGTCCGCCAAGCCCAGATACAGGATTTCACCCCCGGTATAGGCACCGATGGCCGCCCGGTCATCCCCGTCGAAAAGCGCCGGATTGATTACCAGAATAGGCCCACGTACCCCTTCCAGGTTTTCCACCCGGGTGATTTTATGCACCGCGCCACCCTTGGAAAGAAGCTCGGCAATCCACTTGCCGGTGTACCACAGTCGCCGGTCGATCAATTCCGAAAGCTCCCGGGTGCAGGTCTTATCCGACCATACCACCGTAACCCCGGACACGTCGGTAACCCCCTGGGTAAAGGCATTGTCCCACATCATCCGGAGAAGATCCCAGTCGGTGGCTTTCAATCCATCCCCCAGGCAATAATGGGGACCGTTGGTCACCGGACGGAAGGAGCCGTCCCGTTCCACGTAGTAGTTATTCAGATTCACCGCCACCGCCCGTTGCATGGCGGTGGGCATGTGGTGCAGAACGTCCCATTGTTCCAGGGTATCCCGGATCATGCACAGCGGCGTCAGTTTTAATTCCGGCAGGTTGGCCCGGAGCTCCATCATGTTGGCGGCAAACTCGTAGTGGATGAATTTGCGCCGTTCCACCCCCATTTCAAATCCATTGTCGGAATGGGAAAGGAAGAAAAGGTCGGCGGCCACGTCCTCCACAATGAAGCTGTCGGCGCCCGCATCCTGGTATGCCTTGTAGTCGGCCCCATAGCGGTAGATGGCCTCCACCGGGCCCTTGGTCCAGGCGCTGTTGAAGGCGGCTTTGGCACCGCATTCCCGGATGGCGGCAATCACGTGGGCCATGAATTCGCCCCAATGCCGGGTGTAAAATTCAATCCATTCCCGTCGGTAGCTTCCAAAAATGTAATCGGCGGTGGCAGGAATATCCGAAAGATCATTGCTTGGGGCAATGCCGGTTTCTTCAAAGAACCTGCCTGTAATTTCCGGGGAGTAATCGGCGTCCTGGAGGGCCATACGGGGGCTGGATACCCCATCGGCCAGCTGGATTCCGTCCAGGGCATAGTCGGCAATGACTTCCTTGAGCTTTTTGATGAAAACCGTCTCAAAAGGGGTACCGTCCGGGAAGGATTTCAGCATGTGAATCAGGTCGGTCGGTTCCCCCCGGCGGGTCACCACCATCAGCTCGGGGTGTTCCCGGGTGTAGCGCTCCACACCGGGCACCAGGGTTTCGGAATCGAAGTCGAACATGCTGATGTAGACCTCCACCCCCCGGGCGTGCAAAGCCTTTACCAGTCCTGCCATTTGGAGGTTGGTCCAATCCTGGCGGTGGCGATCATCGTTGCCGTCGTGACCCGAATAGCTACAGGCAAAGGCGGGCAGACGATATTCCTCCCTCATGCCCCGATGCATCATCACGAAGCTGATGCTGGTCAGGTGGAAGGACACCATGTGGGGACGAAATCCGGTTTTGCTTAAGAAGTCATCCACCCCATAATCGGGCAGGGTATTGTCAAATCCCACAAGCTCGATCCAGATGGAGTTGCGGAAGCCCGGATGCTCCCGGTTAAAATACACGTCCTTGTAGCCGTACATATTGGTATTCCTCCTTGTTATCCTTCTTTTTTCGTGGGAAAGGCCCGGCAAAGGGCGGCGACCTCTTCCCGAAGGGCATCTCTCTCGGTTTCATCGAAGCCCCTGGCCGCCCGGGCGATCAGGTCGGCAATGGCTTCCATTTCATCTTTTCCCATGCCCCGCTGGGTGGCAACGGTACAACCCAGTCGGATCCCCATGGGAAGGGGACTCTTATCGTGGGGGACATTTTTGCTGTTGACCCAAATGCCGATTTCCGATAGCCGATTGCCCAGGGTGACCCCATCTACCCCTGTCTTCCGCAGGTCAATCACCAGCATATGACAATCGCTTCCCCCGGTCAAAAGAGGAATTCCCCGCCGAATCAGGGCAGTACACAGGCTCTTCGTATTTTGAAGCAACCGCTTCATTTCATCTCTGAAGGCCGGAGTGGCCGCTTTTTGCATGGCCCAGGCGGTTTGGGCGATGGTTTGGGGGTGCATGGAGGCCAATACCCCGGGATAGACCCCCCGATCCACCCGATCCGCCACTTCGTTTTTGCACAGAATGAAGCCGGTATGGGCCCCGCACATGGTTTTGGTGCAGGAGGCAGTGACCACGTGGGCGTGGGGCACCGGACTGGGAATCACCCCTGCCGCCACCAGACCGGTGGTGTGGGCTATGTCCGCCATCAAACATGCCCCCACCTCCCGGGCGATCTGTGCCAGGCGGGCGTAATCAAAAAGCCTTGGGTAGGATGATGAGCCCACCAGAAGGAGCTTTGGCTTCACCTCCCGGGCAAGGCAGTCAAGAGCATGGTAATCCACAAGCTGTGTATTTTCATCCACCCCAAAATGGATAAAATCGTAAATGCGCGAGGAAATATGAGCCCTCCGTCCATGGCTTGCGTGGGAACCATGCTCCGGATCCAGGGCTAACACCCGATCCCCCGGAGAAAGCAGACCGTCGTACACACACAAGTTTGCCACCGTACCCGAATAGGGCAGCATATTGGCGTGTTCTGCACCAAAAAGTTCAGAAGCCCGCCGGGCGGCCAGTTTTTCCAGTTGGTCGATCACGTCCGACCCCAAAAGCCGCTGTTTTCCCGGCAGTCCCACGGCGGTCTTCCCCGCAAATGCACTGCACCCCAGCTGAAGAGTCAGATCGTCCTGTATGCTTTCCGAAGCCATCATATCCAGGGTATCCTCCTGGCGGGTCTCCTCCATGCGTAAGAGAGAGGCAAGCTCCGGGTCAAAAGTGAGAAGCCGTTCATTCATTTTCATCCACCATCCCTTTCCCGCATGATACCACACCTGCGGGAAGATTGCAAGACTACGAAGCCCCAACATACAAAAAACCTGCCGCTAAACTGCGACAGGTTTCATTGTTTTATGCCTTTTTCTTGTCCTTACGGATGAAGACGAAGGTGACGTAGAGAATACAAACCCCGGTCATAAGGACCGCCACCACTGAAAGGAACTGCTGGGCGTAGATCTGCATACCAAAAATCCGGTTGCCGTTCCCCTGCACGTAGGTCACCAGGGGGCTGGCGCACACGGTGGCAAGGAAGCCCGCCGCACCCGAAACCGCCTGGCTCAACGCAATGGAATCGGACCGTTTTTCCACCGAAACGTAGTCAAACACCAGGTTGATGAGGGCGCTGTTGATACCACCCATGGCAATGCCGTGGAGAATGTTGTAGCTGGCCAGACACACCACACCGGTCTTGGGGGTGGCAAACGCCATGGCGGCATAGGCACCCATGGCAATCAGGAAGCAGATGCGGATCATACGGGCAAAGGAATTCTTGTCGGCATACTTTCCCCAGAACCGGGAGACCAGGATGCGGGCAACGCTGCCGGTGGCAGTCAGGACGGCGATCACCGTCTGCTCCAATGCAAGATCGTGGATCTCGTAGGACCCATAGAAGGAGGACGCCGAATAGGTGGCGATCCGCCAAAGCACGAACAGAGTGGTTACCTTCAGGACGGTCTTGTCTTTGAAAACCTGAAGCATGCCCCGCAGGACGTTTTTCTGATCCTCGGCCTTTGCCTGGGTCACAGGGGTTTCCACCGTAAATACCATGGTCAAAAGGCTTGCCGTACCTACCAGGAAAATACAGACGGCGCTGATCACAAAGGCGGTGCGGATTTCCCCGATGCCCTTGTAGTAGTCGATGATCCGACCCATCACGAAGGTAAAGACGATGCCGCTGATGAGCGAAATGATTTCCTTATTGGCGCTGAAAATACCCCGTTGCTTATCGTCCACCAACGACATAAACCAGTTGGTCTTGCTGGGGGAGGCAATGTTATAGACCAGATACGCAAGCAGAATGATCACCACGAAGGCGATGGTGCTGACCGCTTGGGGCAGATCCAGAAGCGGCAGGATGTAGAGGAACATGAAAAGCAGGTTGTTCACCAGGGTCATATATATGGTGAACTTCTTACTGCTTTTGGGTTTGATGAACATGGATATCATCTGGAAGAGGCATCCCAGAGATACGAAGGAGGAAATAATACCGGTCAGCCCGTCGCTGATACCAAGTTCACCGGTAATGCGGGCCAGAAAGGACCCCGCCAGCAGAATGGCAATGAGATATTCCAGAGCCGCAAAGGCAATGTACATACTCCGGCTCCGCTTATAGTCTTTTTGATTCAGATCGATCATATCGCTTCCTTCTTTCCTTTAGGGCTGTTCCGGGATGTATTTCAGGAGAATCTCGCCATATTCCCGGATGGGAGGCTCTCCATGCAGATCAAAATAGGTGCCGCCAATGTAGCTTGCAAAGGTTTTCACAGTGGGAATTCCCAGGGAGGTATAATAGGCGGTATCCGCATCACAAACAGCGGCGTGGAAGGGCACCTTCACCGGGGGATAGTGATAGCCGGAATAGAGGGCGTTATCCAGCCAATATTCCAGGATCTCTGCTTCTTCCGCCCGGAACACCTTCAAGAGCCGATTCAAAAGCTCCAGATAGGCCACCGACCGGGGATCGTCCGGGCAGGTGATGGGCTTTTCATGGTCCCGGGTCATGGGAGCAAATTCCAGGAAGATGCCTTCGGGTACCCAGGAGGGCACCGTCAAAACCGTGCCGTAGGCCAGGAAAGCCAGCATGGCCTCCGGGTCATACCGGCGAAGCCCCCGCAGGATAGCTTCCAGAATGAGAATATACTGATCGGCGGAGGACAGATTCCGGCAATGCTCGCAATAGCAGGAACCGTTGTCCACGTCGTCCAACCATAGGTAGTAGCGGTGGGATTTTTGCCGGATGATACCCGCAAGCTTTTCTGCCCGGTCGGCCACAATATCCAGGGCTTCCCGGTTTGCAGGGCAGAAGTTCACGTCGTTGGTACGAACCCCGTCCTGATTCATGCGGAAATATTCGGGGTGCTCCTCAAAGAGGTCCCGAGGCAAAAGCCATTCTCCTGCATGAAGCTCGTATTCCACCTTGACCCCGGCTTGCTCCAGGGCTTCAATATTTTCTCTGCCGCCCTCCTTCTCCAGGGCATCAATCAGACAATTCACCGAATTGGTGCCCGGCAGGGCAATCATGTGAACCCCCAGGGTCTCCAGCTTGGAGTCCCGGTAAAGGTCCACCCAGTGGGGGTGAAGATCCTCGTACAAAAATACCAGTCCGCGTCCCATATTGCTTTTCCTTTCTTTACAGGAGATCTTTATAAATTCAATCTTCGTTCGGACTTACCGTAATCTTCCGAACAAGAACCGCCTTTGCTCGATTTCCGTTTCCATCCGGATGCCAAAACTCCGTATATATCCACAATGCATTGTAATCATCCAGGGGCAGGAAGTTTGTATAGAAGCAGGATGCGTCAATGTGATCTTCCAGGTATTGTTTCCATCCGGCATTTACAAGCTCGATTTCCTTCGGTTCCTCCCACACAAGACCCGACCGATCTTCCGTCACCCGAAGCTTCAAAACAGGCCGGCCGTATCCCGCCAGGGTCACCCCACAACCCAAAGTAATGATCTGGGGGAAAACACCGCAGTCGTCAAATCTCACCGGAGCAGACCAGGTACGGCAGCCATCCTCCGACCGGGTCAGATATGACGGTGAAACGTTCCCGGTACGAAGCAGCATCACAAAGGAGCCGTCGGGCATACGGGACATCATCGGTTCGCAAAAGCCCTCGAAGGATCTGTCCTCGGTTACGTACTCGTCGGTTGTGGGGATCTGCGAAATCTGGTCCCACGTTCTGGCGTTATCACGTGAGCGGAAAACGTAGATCGAATAGTACTTGCAATGGGAATCGACAGCTTCTTCCCGGTTTTTTGCAAACGAATGGAAGCCGTTGAAATACAGGCAAATATAGAGCACGCCATCGTGTTGAAAAATACCGCTGTTACTGAGGGCAAACATCTGGGTCATGGGATAAATGCGAAATCCGGGATAACACACGATCGGGGCGTTGGGCCAGTTGATAACCGGTTCGTAAACCTCGGTCTCGCCGGTTATGGGATCGTAAATGGTTGCTTTTACTACCGTATCGTCATTTTTTTCCAGGTCTTCAGCAAAATACATGCGAAAACCGCTTTCCCATGCATTGTCCCATTCTGCATAATGCCGGTAGCGTCCCCACCATTCTTCAGACATGGCATGACCGCCGCGTGATACAAAGCCGCAGAAATATTTTCCGTCCGGCATTTTCCACTTGGGTTCAGGCACCCGATCCGTACCGGCATGCTGCCACGTTTGCCCCTCATCATAGGATATATAGGGAGGTTTTTTCCCACCTTCGTGTGATCCGCCCTCCATCGAGTCATTCCCATAGGACCAGGAGGCAAGAATCCCTCCGTCTCTTGCGCGATTCAGGGTGGGAAACTGGTAATGTCCCCAAGCCTGATCCCCTATCGCGCCCTGTACGATCAAGCTGGGATCGCTTATGCCAACACGAAAATTGCCCATACCAATCCTCCCTGCAAAAACCTGTATCCGCATCAAATATCCGTTGCTTTTCCACCCAGTATAATAGCATTTTTCGCCATCAATTTCAATAGCCGTTTCCACCAAATCCCCACCCCAAAAAGGGGCATGAATCAACCGATGCGACACGCAAAAGCAAACGACGAGGGAATCCCCTCGTCGTTTACACCTTTATCCCATGTAGGGCAGTTTCACGATATAATGTCCGTCGGCGGAAAGCCAGAGCTTTTCCGGAGGGAGCTTTGCCATGGCACGGCGGTTGGCGCCGGTTTCCTCCGAATCCTTGTAATCCCCCTGGGTCATGGCAAGATAAGCCGGACGGGCCATGGGGATGAGTCCCACCCTGGGGGCGGCCTTTTCGTAAAGGGCGTCGCTTGCCCCATTCAGAGCGTGATGGGCAAACTGACAGAAGGTGCAGGAAAGCTCCTCCCGCTCCGCCGCAAGCTTTTCGGCGGGAGCTTCGTAGGTATCCCCCAGGAAGAGAATCCTCTGCCCTGCGGCGTGGATGAAAAAGAGCATACTGGTTTCGTTGGGGTCGGATGCAAAATCCAGGTCGTCGTAGGTGAGAAGCACCTCGGTTTCCAGCGAGTCGGTCACGTAGCGTCCCCCCCGTTTGGCGTGGATCACGGGAGCCCCAAACCGGGCCGCCGAAGCCCACACGGTTTGAATCTGCTCCTTGTAGGGGGTTCCCCGGCCGGAATCCACAAAGCTTTCGGGGGGCATGCAGAACACAAACCGGTTCACCTGTACCCGTTCCCGCAGGTCGGCACGATGGGAAGCCTCCTCCAATGCGCCGTAGTGATCCCCATGGGGATGGGTAATGATCCATTGGTCGATTTCCGGCTTACCCTCGGTATGCTGTTCCAAAAGGGCGATCAGCCCCTCCGCATCGGCCTTATGGCCCCCGTCCACCACAATAAACCGTCCCTTTTCGCTCCGGATGGCATAGCCCATACCCGCCGCCTGCCAGCGGAATTCCTCGGTCTGGTGGGAGGCTTGGGTAGAATATTGCATCAATAAGATATCCATGTGACGTCTCCTTATCCATTAACTCCTGATACCAGAGTTATACCACGAATTGACGAAATTTGCAATTGCTTTTTCGCCCCAAAGGATTTATAATGGAAGAAAAAGAAAACAGAGGAGATTGATATGCGTTTATTGAAGAAGCTTTTGCTAATGGCGAAAAAATATTGGCTCTTTATGGGGGTTGGCTGTGTAAGTTCCCTGCTTTTCACCGCCCTGGGTCTTGCCACCCCTAAAATCGTTTCGCAAATGACCGCCCAGATCACCTCCCCGGAGGGGATCAACATGTCCCTGGTGATCACCTATGCGGTGATTTTGGGGCTCGCCTATCTGCTCCGGGCGGTTTTCCGCACCTTTTCCATTTACTTCAGCCACTACGCCGCGTGGAACTTCGTCCCCGACCTGGTCAACATGGTCTACGACAAGCTCCAAAGCCTGTCCCTGCGGTATTTCACCAACAAGCAAACCGGCAACCTGATGAGCCGCACCGTCAACGACACCCGCCAGCTGGAGGTGTTGATTGCCCATGCGGTACCCGATATGCTTTCCAACGTACTGATCATTCTGCTGGTAACCGCCTCCTTATTCACCATCAATCCCCTGCTTGCGGCCATTACCCTGTTGCCCATCCCCTTTATTGTTTGGATCAGCTGGCTTTTCACCAAAAAGGTCTCCCCCATCACCCGAAAATGCCAGGAGGTACTGGGGGACCTGAACGCCAAGCTCCAAAACAACTATTCCGGCATCAAGGAGATTCTTGCCTTTTCCCAGGAGGAGCGGGAATCGAAATCCATCCGGGAGGTTTCGGCGGTTTATGGCAGGGAAAACGTGAAATGGAATCTTTACACCGGCATTTTCGTCCCCTCCATTGAGTTTTTCACCTCCATCGGCACGGTGTGCGTCATTGGTTTCGGGGGTGCCCTTGCGGTTTCCGGCCAGGTAAGTGCCGCCGAAATCGTAGGGTTCGTTCTCTATCTCAGCCTTTTCTACGGTCCCGTAGCGGCGCTTGCCCACACCACCGAGAATTTACAGGCCGCCTTCGCCGGCGCCGTGCGGGTGATCGAGATTCTGGATGAGGAATCGGAAATCAAGGAGGCCCCCGATGCCCATGCGCTTGCCACCAACCGGGGCGAGTTGGAATTCCAAAAAGTCTCCTTCTCCTATGACGGGGAAAAGCCGGTGCTTTGCGACATCAATTTCAAGGCCGCACCCGGTGAAATGATTGCCATCGTAGGCCCCACCGGTGTGGGTAAAACCACTCTGGTTTCGTTGATCGAGCGGTTTTACGACCCCCAGGAGGGTACCATTCTGCTGGACGGGGAGGACATTTCCAGGCTTACCCTAAAATCCCTGCGCAGTAAAATTTCCATGGTTCTGCAGGACGTATATCTCTTTGATACCACCATTGAGGAAAACATTGCCTACGGCCTGCCGGATGCCACCCACGAGGAGATCGTAGCCGCCGCCGTAGCCGCATCCGCCGACAGCTTCATCCGTGAGCTTCCCCAGGGTTATCAAACCCTGATCGGCGAACGGGGTGTCCGCCTTTCCGGCGGACAAAAGCAGCGCATTTCCATTGCCCGGGCCATCCTGCGGGATGCCCCCATCCTGATCATGGACGAAGCCACCGCCGCAGTGGACGTGGAAACCGAAGCCGAAATTCAGAAAGCCGTCAACCATCTTTCCGGCGGACGCACCATCATTGTCATTGCCCATCGGCTCTCCACCGTAAAAAAGGCCGACCAAATCCTGGTTTTGGAAAACGGCCGCATTGTGGAACGGGGCCGTCACGAGGACCTGGTCACCGCCGGTGGACTTTACGAAAGACTTTGCCTCGTCCAACTGCAAGCCAACGAGGACGCCATCCGCGCCCTGACCGAATATCAGCAAAATGCCGCCGGAACCCACTGACCCGGCACGAAGGAGAAAACCATGACCATCAACCTGCACACCCATACCCCCCGTTGTAACCATGCCGAAGGAAGCGAGCGGGACTACATCGAAGCCGCCCTTGCCGCAGGGATCAAAACCCTGGGCTTTTCCGACCATTCCCCCATGCCCTTCCAGACCGACCATACCTCCACCTTCCGGATGAAGCTTTCGGAAGTGGACGATTACTTCGCCACCCTGACGGCCCTGCGGGAGGAATTCAAAGACCAGATCAACCTGTTGATCGGTGTAGAAGCCGAATACTACCCGGGTGTTTTCCCCCATCTGCAGGCCCTTCTGAAGAATTATCCCCTGGATTATATGATCATGGGTCAGCACTTTCTCCACGATGAAGAAGGCTACCCCGGCTGTGGTGCAAAATCCATCGACCCCAAATGGCTTTCCCTTTACGTGGATCAGGTCATTGAAGGTTTGGAGACCGGGGCTTTCACCTACCTGGCCCACCCCGACCTTCTCCACTACATTGGCTGTGCTTCCACCTACAAAAAACACTATACCCGCCTGTGTGAACGGTGCAAAGAACTGGATATTCCCCTGGAGATCAACCTTCTGGGCCTGAAGGAAGGCCGTCACTACCCCAACAACCACTTTTGGCAGATTGCCGGTGAGGTGGGCAACAAGGTCATCATCGGTGTGGATGCCCACCAGCCCTACCGTTTTGCCGAAAGCGAGGTTTTGGAAAAGGCCCACGCCCTGGCAGAAAAGTTTCATCTGAATCTCACCAAAGATATCCCCCTCCGAAATCCCATCGTACTCTGACCATAAAAAAGGAGCTATATGAAATACGCCGTTAAAAAGCCCATTCCCATCCACGCCCTGCGTCTTGGGGATCGTACGGTGGAGGAAGTACGGCTTTTGGAAGAAGGCAAGCTGCAAATCGCCCCGGATGGAACCTACCGGGTCTTTTCCCTGGAGGTACAGAACGGCGAAGGGGAGATCGCCCAACCCGGCGACTATGTGAAGTTCAGTTCCGACGGCTGGCCCTACCCCAACAGCAAAGCTTATTTTGAAGCCAATCATCACCCTTTTGGGGATGGTTGGTATCGGCAAATTCCCCACCCCTTGCCCGCCTGGACTGTGGAGGATGGCACCACCCCGGAAATCGAGTTTCTGCAAACCGAAAAAGGTCTTGTGTTTCATCCAGAAGATCCTGCGCATTACCTATCTGCTCCCCTTTGGGGAACGGTTCTGACCGCCGCCTACGATGCAGTCATCCTCTTCTACCGCATTGACAAGGATTCCCGGGGCTGCATTTTGGATATCGAATTCAACTTTATTACGAAAAAGGAGTTTGATCTGACCTACGATTGGATCGACTAAACGAAAACGAGACGTTTGCGAAACGTCTCGTTTTTTATGTAGATGTTATGCATTGGGGGTTATTCTGTAGGTTGGCACGATCTCCGAAACAATCTCCTTCATTTCGGAAGTTTCCTCCTGATAAGCCTTTTCCAGCCGCAGAAGCTGTTCCTTGAAGCGCTCATCATCCATTTCAATGGGTTTTCCAATGTGGATCAGGCTATTTTCCGTATCCTGCATCCCCTCCTCCTTCATAAGGAGCTCCTCGTAGAGTTTTTCGCCGGGACGCAAGCCGGTATATTTCACCTCAATATCCACGTCGGGTTCGTACCCTGACAGACGGATCAGATTCCGAGCCATGGTATCAATCTTCACCGGTTCACCCATATCGAGAACAAAGATTTCGCCGCCCTTTGCGTAGGCACCTGCCT
>JAFYNU010000429.1 GCA_017547975.1 Clostridia bacterium | reverse complement strand
CCGTGTCGGACGGCAAGCTCCTGGTCAACCGGGAATCCTACCGCGCCCTGATCGTGCCCTCCAGCCAGTACCTGCCCGACCGGGTCATCGACACCCTGGACGCCCTTTCCAAGGCGGGGCTCCCGGTGTGGTTTGTGGATGACCTGCCGGAGGCCTCCTCCGTCTACGCCCCCATCGGCGACCGGCTCGCCGAATGCGGTGCGGTCCCCCTGGAGGAGCTGGGCGAATTTGCCGACTCCCTGGGTCTCAACGCCATTTCGGTGGCCGACTACGCCCCCCGGCTCCGGGTGTTCCACACCCTGCGGGATGGGGCCCACACCTTCCTGCTCTGGAACGAGGACACCCAGGAGACCCTGGACACCACCGTGGAATTCCCCGGTATGGGAGAGGTCCGTTTTTACGATGCCTGGCGGGGTAAGCTGACCCTGCCCCAGGCGGGCGAGGACGGTATCCGCCTGAAGCTTGCGCCGGGCGAAACCATTTTCCTGCTTTCGGGCGAAGACTTCCCGGCCTGTCCCCCCCACCTTTACGATCTGCCCCCCATGCGTCCCCTGGGTGCCGAGTTTAAAATTTCCCTGCGGGGCGCCACCGAATCCGAATTCACCCCCGCTCCCGAACTGACCCTGGGGAATCTGGCAAAGACCCTTTCCCGCTTCTCGGGCACCATCCGCTACGAGGGTGAGTTTGAAGCCACCGGGGAGGAAACCATCCTGACCCTTGGCAAGGTCTTCGAAACGGCGGAGGTAATCCTCAACGGAGAGTCCCTGGGGATCCTGGTGGGAGAACCCTTCACCTACCGGCTGGATCTGAGCGACTGGGGGCTGATGCCCGGCAAAAACCACGTCATCATCGACGTGAAGCCCAACCTGGCCTACGCCCACCGGGACAATTTCAGCGAATTCCTCTTCTTCCCCCCCACCGGCCTTCTGGGCCCGGTGGAGATCGGATAAGCAATTCCATAGAATATAATGCTGACAGAGCCGCCCGAAAGGACGGCTCTGTTCTGTTTCCCCTCCTCCCTACGGCGTAATATATTGGGTTTTCGCATCGTAGGGAACGGATTTCGCGTCCGTCCGCACCGTAGGTACGGCGGACCAAAATCTGTACTACCTTCCTTCCCCGGGCCGGGCAACTCGGCCCCTACGGTGCAAACGGTAGGTTTTGCATTGTATGGGCGACCTTCGGTCGCCTGGGGACAGGCGTTCCTACGGAAGGCTTGGCTTTTAGCGGCGGAGATACTCCCGTCCTACGCTTTCTCCCCATCATAAAATGAAGCCGCCCTTTCGGGCGGCATTCCATCGTTATTCACTATTTCCCAAGTCAATACTCCCCGGAAGATTTTTATGAATCTCAAAGGGATTTCATAACCTGGTCAAGAAGCTCCGCCGCATCCAGGATGGCGGGACGGCACTTGTAAAGGAAATCCTGGTTGTCCAGGGCTCTCTGATAATTGTCCCCTTCGGCAATGTTGTAGCCCAGGATGTCCTTGCAAAGTAGGGTTCCATGGCGTTCCAAAAAGCCCTTCATCACCACGTCCAGGGCATCCCAGGCCTTGTCCGGGTCCCCTTCAAACTTGTAGCCCAGGGCCATGGCGCTGCCGGTGATGGCACCGCAGACGTTGCCACAGCACACCCCGCAGCCGAAGGCCGCCGCTAGCCGGCGGGCATCCTCGTAGGGCAGCTTCAATTCCTCCGCAAAGGCCAAAAGTACACTTTGGCAGCAGTTGTTCCCCGCCGCCGCAAGCTCGTTTGCCCGTTCTCTGGCTGTCATACTTTTACTCCTCCGTAAACACAATATTTTCGGTGAATTCGTTGATTTCCACGGTGGGGTCGTCGGCGGTAAGGGGACGGCCAAACTGGGTGAAATTGCGGATGGTGATATTTCTCATCATGTGCTTTTCGTCCAGCCCCAAAATACGGCTCCGGTGGACAATGGGGGCTTCCAGAGAAATATCCTCCATGGTGATATCTGTGGTTTCCCGGCCAATGCTTTCGGCAAACAGGGTCACATAGCGGAAATCAAACACTCGGCCATAGGTCATGCGCTCAATATGGATCCCACGCCAGGTAATATTTCGTAAAATGGCGTTATCGGCACAGAAAATGGCCATAACCCCCATGAAATCGGGGCTCAGCTCCCGATGCTCCAATACGTCGATATTTTCAAACAGAATACCCTCAAATACGTGGTCTCCGCCCCGGGATTCGGGCCCCACCAGCATATTGTGGGCACGATCGGTCCACATGACGGTATTGCGGCAGACGATGTTGCGGTTATCCAGCTTGCCGAAGGCTTTCAGGGAAATATTATCGTCCCAATTGCGAAGGAAGCAATCGTCGATCAACACGTCCTCGCAACCGCAAATATCCAACCCATCGCTGTTGCCGTTATGGCAGATCTGGCGCACGTCCAGAATTTCAAGGTCCTTGGTATCATAGGTCGCCAGGGTCCAGGCAGGGGCATCCAGCATGGTGATTCCTTCGATCTTGACGTGGTTTCCATCCACCACCCGACAAAGCTGATGGCGGGGGAAGTCATAATCGTGATTATACTCCACCCCGGTCAGGATCCCCCTGCCGGTGATCGTAATATTGTCCCCCTTGGCCACGACGCGACCGAATACCACGGCGTCACCGTCCAGATAAAGGGTCTCCCCATCCGAAAGCACGATTTCCCCCACGTGGTGGCCGCCGGGACCAAAGACACGCACCTTGTCACCCATAGGAGCTTCCATGGGTGTTCCGCCAAACAGGAACAGGTTATGATACATATCCCCATCAAATTCCACCGAAAGCTTCAGGGGCTCCGCCATGGTGATCACCAGCTCCTCCCCGTCGAAGGTATAGTCTACGTCCCGACGGTGGGGCCGCACGTCCACGGTGGAAGCGGGATAGGTTGGTTTGATGCGAAGGGTTACGGGGGATGCGAAATCGCAATCAAAGGAAGCAAAGCTCATTTCGGTACGTGCTTCGCAGAGGTCGCTGTAACGCATGGCAACCGTGGCGGGAGCGGTGAAGAGCTTCCCCTGCTCCCCGGCGTATTCGTAAGTCACTACATAATCCTGCATTTCCCCAAGGGCACGGGGAGCATGAGTCCGGAACATATTTGTTTCCTCCTTTTATAACGGCTTTTTCGCCATCATGTAATAGACGCAGATTTTGTACCCGGCGTAGCCGTACATCCGGTCCAGGCCGGAATAGGTGTAGCCCAAAAAGCCCTCCTTGAGGCCCGCCTCCTTCAGGGCGCGGGTGCCGATGCGGGTCATGTTGACCCCCACGTGACGGCCCCGGGCGGCGTGGATCACGGCGGTACAGCCCACACTCCCCCGTCCGGCCCCCTCGTTTTCGAAGGAGACCATCAGGTTGCCGATGATTTTCCCATTTTCTACCGCCACCAGTACCCGCTGGTCCCCCTCCCCGGTGTAGAGGGCGGGGGTTTGGTAATATTTGGTGAAGGGAGGCTCCGCATCCTCGGTGCAGGCGGTGATCCCCGGAAGGTCGTCCAGGACGGCCCAGCGGTAGGTGATCCCATCCACCATGTCCCCCACACCCGGCATATCCTCCGGCATTTCCTCCAGGGGGAAGCGCATATCGAAGCAGTTGCAATCCCCCCAGGCGTGGACGTAGCCCCGCTTTTTGAAAAAGTCTGCCCCTTCGGTGGTGACGCCCGGGTCGATGCGATGGGGCTTCAGGGTTTCCTCAAATTCCTTTTCGCTGGTGGGCACCCCGGGGGTCAGGTATTCCTTCCCGGCGCCAATGACGACGGCATCATATCCCGCCGCCTTGCAGATGGCTTCGGCTTCGGAAAGCAGTGCCGAACCGAAGCCCTGCTTCCGGTATTCCGGCAGGACCGCCAAAAGATAGACCGCGTTTCCATTCAGCACCAGGGCGGCCATGAGCTTGTCCCCCGCATGGTGGGCAAGCACCTTATTTTCCGGGTCGGAAAGGATTTTCCGGGCGGTTTCGGGATTTCGTACGGCGGTGGGGAAGCAGGTACGGAAGAGTTCGATCAGTTGGTCGGTCAGGGGCATGGGACAGATTCCTTTCACGTTTCGTCTTGCCCCGATTATACCAAATTCCACCCCGGGGTGCAAGAGAGTTTTTTCGGCTTTCTATCGACTTTTCCCTCCGAATGTGATATACTGGATACAAATAAACTGAATTCATCTTCCTCAAGGAGTTTTTGCCCTATGATTTCCAACCGTCTTGCCGCCCTGCGGGCCGAAATGGCCAAGCGGGGTATTACCTGCTACATCGTCCCCACCGCCGACTTCCACGAATCGGAATACGTGGGGGATTATTTCAAGGCCCGTGTTTACATGACCGGCTTCACCGGCTCCGCCGGTACCCTGGTGGTCACCCCCAACCATGCGGGGCTTTGGACCGACGCCCGCTATTTCCTGCAGGCCGAGCGTCAGCTGGAGGGTTCCACCGTAACCCTTTACAAGATGGGGGAAGAAGGGGTTCCCACCCTGAATGAATTTTTGAAAAACACCCTCACCGCCGGGGGCAAGCTTGGCTTCGACGGGCGGGTGGTGAGCTATACCTTTGGGAAGACCCTGAAGGAGCTTTGCGGGGTCACCGGCTGTGACCTGCACATTCACGAGGATCTGGTGGATCTGATCTGGCCCGACCGTCCTGCCATGTCGGCAAAGCCGGTTCGCATCCTGCCCCTCTCCCTTACGGGGAAATCGGCCATCGACAAAATTGCCGACGTCCGGGCTGTCATGGTGGAAAAAGGGGCCGACCTGCACCTTCTGACCTCCCTGGATGACATTGCCTGGCTCCTGAATCTGCGGGGGGGCGACGTGAAGAGTGTGCCGGTGGTACTTTCCTACCTGGCTCTCGACCGCACCTCCTGCAAATGGTTCCTGAACCCCGACTTGCTTACCGAAGAGCTTTCGGCCTATCTTGCCGAAATCGGGGTCACCCCCCTGCCCTACGATGACGTTTACGCTTACGCCAAGGAAGCTTCCGTGGGAAAGACCGTCCTTCTCAATGGCAACAAGGCCAACCTGCGGCTTTCCGAAGCGGTTTCAGAGGGTACCATTCTGGATGCTCCCAACCCCAGCGAGATCATGAAGGCCACCAAAAACCCGGTGGAGCAGGAAAACGCCCGCATCGCCCACAAAAAGGACGCCATTGCGGTAACCAAATTCATGTACTGGCTGAAAACCAACATTGGAAAGATGGAAATCACCGAAATCTCCGCCGCCGAAAAGCTCCTTTCCCTCCGGAAAGAGCAGGAGGGCTTCCTGCAGCCTTCCTTCGGTACGATATGCGGCTATGGCCCCCACGGTGCCATCATGCACTACGGTGCCACCCCCGAAACCAACCTGACCCTCGCCCCCGAGGGCTTCCTGCTGGTGGATTCCGGCGGGCACTACAACGAGGGCTCCACCGATATCACCCGCACCTTCGCCCTGGGTCCCATCAGCGAGGAAATGCGCCACAACTTCACCATTGTGCTCCGCTCCAACCTGAACCTGGCCGCCGCCAAATTCCTTTACGGCTGTACCGGCTTCAACCTGGACATTCTGGCCCGGGGTCCCTTCTGGGATGAGGGCATCGACTTCAAACACGGCACCGGTCACGGGGTGGGCAACCTCCTGAGCGTTCATGAGGGTCCCAACGGCTTCCGCTGGAAGCAGTCCCCGGGCCGCAACGAGGGCTCTGTGCTGGAGGAAGGCATGATCACCAGCGACGAACCGGGCTATTACGAGGACGGTGCCTACGGCATCCGCCTGGAAAACGAAATTCTCTGCCGCAAGGGGGAAAAGACCCCCTACGGCCAGTTCATGTATTTTGAAAACCTGACCTACGTCCCCCTGGATTTGGACGCCATCGACCCGGATATGCTCACCACCGTGGACAAAGCCCGGCTCAACGCCTTCCACAAGCAGGTTTTTGATACCATCTCCCCCTGCCTGACCCCCGAAGAAACCGAATTCCTGGCCCACTACACCCGGGCCATCTGACCACTTTCATCCACGGAGGACACCTTATGGATCGCATTGCTTACCTTCGCGAAAAGACCTTCACCAAAAACCGGGAAAACCGCCCCTTTTACTATCATTTTTATAAGCACTATCTTGGGGAAGCCGACGGCTGTGTGGGCCACTACGGCAAGGCCTTTTACCACGCCATGTCCACCGTTACCCCCATCATTGATGCGGGCGAGCTGATTGTAGGCCAGTACGCCGAGGAACTGTCCCCCGCCGAAAATGCCGAGTGGGAAGAACGCATCCACCAGATCACCCTGGATCATGCCCGTCACGCCGGCGGCGGCCAGGACAGTCACATGGCCATCGACTACGAAAAGCTCCTTTCCAAGGGGATCCGGGGCATTTTGGATGAGATTGCCGGCTACATGGCCACCTGTCCCGAGGAAAAGCTGGCCTTTTACGAGCACGTCTGCCTTTGCCTGGAGGGGGTTCTGGTTCACGCCGGGCACTACGCCGACCTGGCGGAGAAGCAGGCGGAGGATGAAACCGATCCGGTGCGCAAGGCCGAGCTCACCCGCCTGGCCCAAACCTGCCGCAGGGTGCCCGAATTCCCGGCGGAAAGCTTTTATGAGGCGGTGCAGTCGGTGCATTTTGTGACCTACTGCGTATCCCTGAACCCCTTCCGTCCCCACATTCAGCAGTTCCAGCTGGGGCACCCCGACCGCTACCTGCTCCCCTATTACCAAGCCGACCTGGCAGGGGGGAAAATTACGAGAGAAGAAGCCCAGCTCCTTCTGGACCTTTTGTCCATCCAGATGAATCTTCGGGTTCCCAACGGTCTTTCCAGCGGCTACATGGTGGGCGGCCGGGACAAATCCGGCAGGGTGGTGGCAAACGACCTGACCGGCATGTTGATGCAGGTTATCGACGACATTCGCCTGGTGTATCCCTCGGTGGGGCTCTGTGTCACAGGCGACACCCCCAAATGCTATCTCGACCAGGCGGTGGAGATTCTGTCCCACGGACGGAGCCACCCGGCCATTTTCAACGATGACGTGATCACCAAAGGTCTTTTGAGCTACGGCATTCCCGAAGAAGAGACCCACGATTACATCCACTCCACCTGTGTGGAGATCACCCCCTGCGCCGCAAGCAACGTGTGGGTGGCAAGCCCCTATACCAATATGCCCAGCATCCTTTTGGAGGAAATGGGCCGGGAATATCCCGACTTTGATGCCCTGGTGGAGGCGGTGCTTTCCAATCTGGACACCCGTATCCAGCGGAATTTCGAAAGCGAAAATGCCCTGCGGGAGGTCCGCCGCCAAAACAGCATGAATCCCCTGCTTTCGGCCTTCGTCAACGACTGTCTTGCCCTGGGGCTGGATATTGAAGCCGGGGGTGCCCGCTACAACTGGATCATGCCAAGCTTTGTGGGCATGGCAAACCTGGTGGATGCCCTGTACGCCCTGCGGGAGCTGGTATTTGAAACCAAAGAATACACCATGGCCGAAATGCGGGCCATGGTGGAGTCGAATTTTGAAGGGAACGAGCTTCTTCGCCAGCGTATTCTCCACAAAATCCCCAAATACGGAAACGACGACGATGACGTGGACCGTTTCTTCGGCTTTTTCACCGACCACATCATCGCCGAGTGCGAAAAATACACCCCCATGCACCAAAACGGCCGCCTGATCCCCAGCGTATTCTGCTGGGTGATGCACGCCCGATTCGGCACCGAAACCGGTGCCACTCCCGACGGACGCCCGGCGGGCTTCCCCCTTGGGGACGGCTCCGGACCCTGCCAGGGACGGGAAATGATGGGACCCACCGCATCGGTGCTTTCCAGCACCAAGTGGAGCCACCACAAGCTCATCGGCGGGGTGGCGGTGAACATGAAATTTTCCAAGGCCGCCCTGGGTCCCGGCTCCCTTTCCACCATCCGTCAGATCGTGGAAACCTACCTCCAGCGGGGTGGATTTGAAATGCAGATCAACATTGTGGACGCCGACACCCTCAGGGCCGCAAAAGCCAATCCCGAAGCCTACAAGGATCTTGTGGTGCGGGTGGGCGGCTACAGCGACTACTTTGTGAAGCTCTCCCCCGAAATGCAGGAGGAGGTGCTCCTTCGCACCGCCCACACGGTATAATCTTCACGGAAGGAAGACTGATTGATATGGATTACAAGAAAATAGAAGCCCTGGTCCGCTCCACCAAGTCCATCGTGGACAACGTCACCCTGAACCATGACGTCAGAAGCAAGGGGGACGCCGACTTTGTGACGGCGGTGGATCTGGGTATCAGCAATTACCTGAAGGAAGAGCTCCACAAGCTCTGGCCCGACATCGCCTTCTTTTCGGAGGAGGAGGAGGCCGAATTCCACGATCCCACCTGGATTCTGGACCCCATTGACGGCACCACCAACCTGGTTTACGGCTACAACATGAGCTCGGTATCCCTGGCCCTTTACCGCGGGGGCAGGGTGGAATACGGCGTGGTCTACAACCCCTACTCCGGCGAATGCTTCACCGCCGTCGCTGGGGAGGGCGCCTTCTTGGACGGCAAGCCCATCGCCGCCTCCAAGCGGGATTTCAAAAACAGCAT
>JAFYNU010000428.1 GCA_017547975.1 Clostridia bacterium | reverse complement strand
TTATAGTCTGCCGGCGGCTTCCAGGGCCACCAGGAGGATCCGGTCACGGAGTCCCTGGGGCATGTTTCCCAGGATGCGCTTATCCCAGGCTTCGCCGTCCAGGCAATCGGCGGCGTAGAGGAACTGGTACACCTCCACACCCCGGAATTGACCCACCGCCATGAGGGAGGCGCACTCCATTTCCACCACGCCGCAGCCGGCTTCCCGGCGTTTTTGGACGTTGGTTTTGGTTTCCCGGTAGAAGGAGTCGGTGGTCCAGGTCCTGGTGGGCTGGTGGGGGATGTGAAGCTCCGAGAAGATTTCCATCAGGCGGGAGGCGGTGGGAATCTCCATAAAATCAGCGGGAGGCGCGTAGTGATAGCTGACCCCCTCGTCCCGGTAGGCTGCGGTGGGAACCAAAAGCTTCCCCTGGGTAATGCCGCAGTCGAGAGCACCGCAGGAACCGAAATAAAGGAACTTTTCGGCACCCAGGGCAATCAGCTCTTCCAAAAGGGCGGCGGAGGCGGCTCCGCCGATGGGGGAGGAGAAGAAGCCCATTTCCACCCCCTTGAAGGTAAAGCGGTGGATGGGATATGCCTGCCCGCCCGCCACCAGAAAACCGATTTCTTCGGCAGGGCAGGTTTTCAAAAGCAGATCCCGGAATTTCACCGAGAAGACGACCACCATGGTTTTGGGGAAGTTTTCGATGGGGCGCAGGTTGTCGGCGGCCCGGATGATCTCCTCACCGGCGGGGTCAAAGGTGTTTATGATACTCATATCGTTTCCTTAAAAAGTGTCAGCGGTCCTGGTGGTAGAGGTGGTAATCCACCGAATCGGACAGGGCTTTCCAACTGGCCCGGATGATGTCCCGGGAGGTGCCGATGGTGGTCCATATCCGCTTGCCGTCGGTGCTGTTGATCAAAACCCGGACTCTGGCGGCGGTGGTTTCCCCGGGGGAGGTGACCCGCACCTTGTAAACCAGAAGGCGCATATTCCCCATGCTGGGGTAGAAGGAGGCCAGGCATTTGCGCAGGGCGGTGTCCATGGCGTGGACGGGACCATCTCCTTCGGCACATTCCAGGGCGGTTTCTTCTCCCACCCGGATCTTCACGGTGGCAAGGCAACCAGTGGTGTCCCCAGCCAGGGGGAAGCTGTCGGATACGTTGAAAAATTCGGGGGTGTAGAATTCGGGAAGGCGACCCAGGGTGCGAAGGATCAAAACCTCCATGCTGGCGTCGGCAGAATCGAACTGCCAGCCCCGGTTTTCCAGATCCTTCAGGGATGCAAGAACCCGGTCAACGGCAGGGTCCCCAGCCTGGATGTCAGGGGCAACCCGCTGGATCTTTTCCAGAATGGCGGCCCGGCCCGCAAGCTCGCTGGCAAGGAATCGGCGTTCGTTGCCCACCACCCGGGGATCGATATGCTCGTAGGCACCCGGGAGCTTTTGCAGGGCATCCACGTGGGTGCCCGCCTTGTGGGAAAAGGCGCTGGAGCCCACGTAGGGGGTCCCGTCGGGGAGTCGGGTATTCGATAGATCGGAAATATAACGGGCGGCTACCCCAAGACTTGTCATGCCCTCGGGGTAGATGCATTGGTACCCCATCTTTTCCTGCAGGGAGGGAATCAGCTGGCACAGGGCGGTGTTGCCGCAGCGTTCCCCAATGCCGGTGAAGCTCCCCTGCACGTGGGTGACCCCAGCCTCCACCGCTTCGATGGAGCAGGCAACCGCCAGACCCATGTCGTTGTGGCAATGGATGCCGATTTGCGTTGCGGGGTATCGTTCCACCACCAGACGGCAAATTTCGTGGATTTTCCGGGGGAAGGTACCCCCGTTGGTGTCGCAAAGCACCAAAAGGTCGCATCCCCCCTCCACCGCCGCATCCAGGGTAGCCATGGCGTAGGCGGGATCCAGGACGTAGCCGTCGAAAAAGTGCTCCGAGTCAAAGATCACCCGCCGTCCGAAGGACTTCAGGTAGGCGATGCTTTCCCGGATCATGGCAAGGTTTTCCTCCGGGGTGGCCCGAAGCACCTGGGTGACGTGGCGAAGGTGGCTTTTGCCGAAAATGGTGATGCATTCGGCGTTGCATTCGATAAGTTTTTGGAGTCCCTTGTCCTCCTTGGCAGGGGTCTCCTTCCGGCGGGTCTGGCCGAAGGCGGAAAGGGTAGCGTCGGTGGCAAGGGTGGAAAGGGTCTTGAAAAAGCCCTCGTCCCGGGCGTTCATGCCCGGAGCCCCGGCTTCGATCATGCCGATGCCAAGGCGGGAAAGGACGGTG
>JAFYNU010000032.1 GCA_017547975.1 Clostridia bacterium | reverse complement strand
CAAAGATACCGGCTGTCACAGCTATACCGTCCGGCTTCTCCTCTTCATCTGCTGGTCCCGCCGCCTTCACGCCCTTTACCGGGAGCGGGGCATTGCCGATCAAATCTGGTTTGACAGTATGTGCGACCTGAAGTACAAGCTTTGGGAATGCAAGGCGGTGAAAAACATTTGGGGCAGTTTTGTTGCCGGGTGGTTCGGCGGCTTTTTCAACCTGACCCGCTTCGCCCTGGGTCGGCTGCAATTTGAGCTTGTCCCGGCGGAGGGGCGCATCCCCACCAATCCCTGCACCCTGAACGGTCTGGTGCTGCGGAACGAAACCAAGCTCATCAACGTACACATTCCCCGCACCCTCACCCCCATTGACAAGGCAAGCTGCGACGCCTCCTACGCCATGGCTAAGGACTTTTTCAAGGAAGCCTGGATCGACGGCAAGGTGGTGTTCGTTTGCGCCAGTTGGCTTCTTTACCCCGAGAACCTGGATATTCTCCCCGAAAAGAGCAATATTCGCCGGTTTATCACCGAGTTCAACCTGGTAAAATTCGGTGTGGACGAAAGCGGCAGCTACGGCGATATGTGGCGGCTTTTCGACATGGACTACACCGGAAACTTCGACGACTACCCCGAGGATACTTCGGTCCGGCGCGCCTTCAAAGCCCACCTGAAAGCAGGCGGCAAGGTCGGCGGCGGTACCGGGTTACGGGTGCTGTGACCTGCATAAATGCAAAAAAGCCACTGTTTTCAAACAGTGGCTTTTTATGTTGGCAATTGATCTCTTCCCCGGCAGTTAAAGCTTTCCGACCTTTCTGACGGTTCTGGTTTCGCCCTTTTTCAGGGGGAAGCAGTTTTCCGAAAGGAGGCAGGGTACATCCAGCATCGCATAGGGCAGGAATCGGTCGGCGGTAACGGTGATGGTTTCTGCATCCTCCGAAAGGATGATGGGGTCGGCGTAGGTCATGGCGGTATCCTTGTAGCGTTCCGCCACCAGGAAACACCTGTCGCTTCCCAGGGTGGAGGTCAGGTCACAAAGGAGGATGGTGTTTTCGTCGGCGGGCACCATATCCCCTTCCCAGACCTTGGCGGCGGCGTTTTCGCCCACCCGGAAGGACACCTCCGCCAGGGGAGTATCCACCCCCGTGGTGACGTTATGGCAATAGATGACGGCATTGCCGGAGACCGGCTTCAGGGCGTCGTTGCTGACATGGAGGGAAAGCTTACCCCCCTCCTCCGCCAGGGCGGCCACCACAGGAGATGCACAACGCTTGAACACGTAATAGGCGGGCTTGGGGCAGGCGTAGTAGTCCAGGAAGGACCAACCGCCGGCGGCAGGCCAGCAATCGTTGAACATCCAGTAGATCATGCCCCAATCAAAGCCCTTGTACCTTCTGTAAAGTTCGAAGGAAATCCGGGTCCATTCGCAATGGAGCATTTGGAGCTTGCGGACCCGATCGGCCCCGTCTTCAAAGTCCCCAAAGATCTTTTGGGCCATGGTATTGGTAATATGGAAAAGGGTGCTGGGCAGACCCGGATTGGTTTTGCTGTGGAATTCGATCATACCGGTATCGTCCCCAAAGATATCCTCCCCGGTCATGTATTTCCGAAGGCTTGACACGAAGGACAGGCCAAAGGAGGGCTGTTCGGCACAGAAGCGGGAGATAAACTTATTGAAGTAAGCCCGGTAGTCGGCAAAATCGCTTTCCTGGATGTAGTTGAACACCGACCCCAGGTAGAAGGTATTGTGGGTGGTGCCCCGGGTGGCAGAACAGTAATGGTCGCCGCCATAGGGGGACGAGGGGAAGAATCGGCGGTTGGGGTCCAGGCGGGTAATCACCGGTTCGATGCCCAGTGCCGCCGAGCGGTAACCCGGGAAATCGGTACGGTTTTCACTGCCGTGGACGGCGTTTTCGTTGTCCCCGCTCCAGAAGGCCAGGCAGGGGTGATTGCGAAGACGCAGGGCAGCCGCGGTGGCTTCCTTTTTCAGGGCTTCGATAAACCATTCCTCATCCTCCGGATATTCCCCGCAGGCCATCAGGAAGTCCTGGGTAACAAGGATCCCCAGCCGGTCGCATTCCGAATAGAAGGCATCCTGTTCAAAAATGCCGCCGCCCCAGACCCGGAGCATATTGAAGCCCCCGTCCACCCCCAGTTCCAGAAGCCGGGTGATCTTTTCAGGGGTCTCTGCCGAGGGGAAGGGATCGCAGGGCACCCAGTTGGCCCCCTTGCACATGATCTTTACCCCGTTAACAAGAACGGTAAAGCAGGCGGTGGATTGGTTGAAATCACAAACCTTCAGGTGATCCTCCTCCTGCATGGTCCGGCAAAGGTTATAGGCTTCGCTTCCCTCCGGATCCTCGATCTGCAGGACGGTGATTCTTCGGATCCCGAATTTTTCTGTCTTTTGGGAGGTTTTTGTGGTCAGAATCAGGGTATAGAGGGGCTGCTCTCCGTATCCCAGGGGGTACCAGAGCTTCGGAGAAACCACGTCGATATATTCATACAGATGATCCTGGAGAATGGTACGTTCCTTTTGGAAAACGGTACTCCCATCCGGATCCAGAATCTTCATGGTGACCGTGTCCCCCAGGTCGGCAAAGTCCCGGAAGGCCACCTCCAGCTTGAGCTGGGCGGTGTAGGGGTTGATATCGGCGGTGTAGATATAACAGGACTCCACCTCATTCTGTCCCCGGAACGTGAGACGCACGTCACGGTAAATACCCATGGTGACGAAACGGTCCACCCAGTCCCAGCTGTAGGTACACTGGATGCGGCGGGTATTCATGCGCTCCTGGGTGAAAGCCCCGGGATGAAGCGGCAGTCCCTCCACCCGGCGGATGGGGGAATCAAAGCGCACCTCCAGGAGGTTCTCCCCGGTTTTCAGGAGACCATCCACCCGGAATGCGTGGGGAATATGCATATTGTCGGTCTCCCCCACCGCTTCCCCATTCAGGAGGATGGCGGCATAGGTATCCAGCCCGTCAAATTCCAGCCAGGCATTTTCGGACACCTGGGTCAGGGTAAAGCTTTTGGTATAGCTAAAATCGTGGTTTTCGATCCACTGTACGTTTTTGGAATGATCACGCCAAAAATAGTCACCGATGACGCCGTTTGCCGCAAGGTCGGTATGCACGCATCCCGGCACAGTTCCCGGCAGGGCGAGGGCTTTACCAAATTCATCGGTTCCCGTCAGGGTCCAGGTGCCATTCAGATTGATACAGGTTGCCATGATTCTTCTCCTTCCCGTATTTACAGGTCATGCCCCTATTATAGCATGGGGACAGGCGGAAAACAAGAAAAATCCCCTCCTTCGACCGTCGAAGGAGGGGAAAAAGAATCAGTCTTCCCGCAGGGTATAGGGCGTAATCTTCCAGATAT
>JAFYNU010000427.1 GCA_017547975.1 Clostridia bacterium | reverse complement strand
GGTATTTTGCCACTTCCCTGGCATGGTATCGAGGGCTGTTTTCCGATTTATAGGAATATTCGTGCTCCTCGTCCATAATAATGAGCCCCAGCTTATCGTTGGGAATGGGTGCAAACACCGCCGAACGGGTTCCTACCACCACGTCCGCATCCCCCCGACGTACCCGGTTCCATTCCCGCCTACGGTCGGTATCGGTTAACGCAGAGTGTAAACAGGCAACTCTTTCCCCAAATATCGCATAAAATCGCTGAATCAATTGGGGGGTAAGTGCAATTTCGGGCACCAAAAGCAGGGCCGCTTTCCCGCTTCGTATCGTATCCGCAATCAGCTTGATATAGACGTGCGTCTTTCCGCTTCCTGTAATCCCATGAAGCAGCGCGCAGGAGGCTTTTCCCGCCTCCATCATATCCCGAAGGGAGGTATAGACCGCATTTTGAGCGGGAGTTAACGTGGTTTCTGTGGGTTCCCGTTTTGGCGTTGGCTGATAGGACTCCTCCGGACTCAGAATGACATATCCCTTCTTTTCCAGGGTATGGAGGGATGCCAAAGAAATCCCGGAAAGGTACAACAAATCCTGTTGTGTTTTCCGACCGCTCATCAATATTTCTACCGCGTTCCGGCTTTTTTCCCCAAGACGCTTGTCCTTCTCCAGCTTATCCCGAGCCTGGTTTTTATCAGCAGCCAGACTTACGAAAACGGTTGGTTTTTCTGACACGCTGACGGCAGAAGGTACCATGCTGCGCAATACGTCATAGAGCGGGCAATAGCAGCGTTTTCGAAGCCACATGGCAAGCTTCAGTAGGTCCGGATGAATGGCACTTGCCTCCCCTTCAATGGACGCTACGAATTTGTAGGGTTCATCCGATGAAACGGTTGAAAAACCAATTATGACGCCTTCGGTTTTGCGGTTTCCGTGGCCGAAAGGGACCTTGACCCGCATCCCGACCGCCGCTTTTTGCTCCACTTCCGGCGTCATAAAATATGAATATGGTTTATCAAACAGGATATTTGCCGCTGCCACCGCACATAAGGCGGTTTTACGCATCCTGTTCAGGGGTAACGGCAGCTTCCTCCGCGGCAACTTCGTTTGCAATTTCCATAATGGCCATCTTTACCGGCTTTTCAGGAAGCTTTTCGTTGTTATCATAGGCCTTCTGGGCAATCTTTCTTGCTCTGTGAGCAACTTCATTCACCAGAAGATAGCGGTTACCGACCTTCTTGGAAAGATCTTTCAAAGTGGGATACAGCATAGTTTATCTCCTTTTCTTTTCATCCTCGACGATTTTCAGTATATCCGAAACCGCCTGGTCTATTTCATTGTTGACGACGACGTAGTCGTATTCGGTCTTACCAATCTCAATTTCCCGCAGAGCGGTGTTCATACGCCCCTCTATCTGTTCGGCGGTTTCGGTCTTGCGGTTCACCAGCCGATTCCGTAGTTCTTCCATGGAAGGGGGCATGATAAATACCGTCACCGCTTCAGGGAAGGCTTTTTTTACGTTTGCGGCTCCCTCCACCTCAATTACGAAGATTACCAAATCGCCCTTCGCGTAATGGTCCCGTACCGGCTGAAGAGGAGTACCATAGTATTCTCCGTTGTATTTTGTATATTCCAGAAGCTCTCCCCGGGCTATCAGATCTTCCATTTCCTCCCGGGTGTGGTAGAAGTAGTTTACCCCCTCTTCCTCCCCATCCCGAATTTTACGAGAGGTAGCGGATACCGAGATCCATCCGCCAAGTTGCTTAGCAACCGTGTCCTTTCCAACCCCGGATGGGCCGGAAATCACCAGATATAGTCCTTTTTCCACCGGTTATTCCTCCTCTTCCTCTTCTGGATCCAACTCAGCGCCGCCGTCTTCGTCCAAATTTTTCAAACGATTGGCGATGGTTTCCGATTGAATGGCCGAAAGAATGACGTGTCCGCTGTCACTCATCAACACGGCACGGGTACGTCGGCCGCAGGATGCGTCGATCAACATGCCCTTCTCCCGGGCTTCCTGGATCATGCGCTTGATAGGGGCTGATTCCGGACTGATGATGGCAATCATACGGTTGGCTGAAACCATATTCCCGAAGCCGATATTTACAAGTTTAATCGTATTCAAGCTTATTTCCCCAACCTTATTCTATATTTTGAATCTGTTCGCGGATTTTCTCCAGCTCGCACTTCATATTCACCACGCACTCGGTCAATTCGGTGTCGTTGACCTTACTACCGATGGTGTTGGTCTCCCGGTTCATTTCCTGGAGCAGGAAGTCTAACTTTCTGCCCACCGGTACGTCGGACAAGATCAGGTCATGAAGCTGTTGAAGGTGGCTTTCCAAACGAACCGTTTCTTCCGCCACGGCGGTCTTATCGGCAAAAATTGCCACTTCGGTCAGGATACGGGCTTCGTCAATAACGGCTGATCCCAGCATCTCCCGAATTCTTTCTTCCAGCTTTGCTCGGTAGGTGTCCACGCATTGAGGATTTTTGGTTTCCACCAATTCCTTGTATCCGCGAAGGGTGGCGATACGGGAAGAAATATCCTCGTACATCTTCTTCCCTTCGAATTCACGAAAAGCCGCATAGCTTTTAATGGCTTCTTCCAGAACGGGGAACACTTCACTTTTCAGCTGTTCTGCGTCCTCTTCCACCTTGCGTACCGTGAACACGTCGGGAATACGAACCACGTCCGAAACACGAACATTATTGGTTACGCCAAATTCCCCTTCAATCTCCTTGAAGGCATTCAGGTATGCGCTCAGCACCGGCTTGTTCAACACGACCTCTACCTGATCGCTTTCTGAAAGGTCGATGGTGACTCCAATTTCCAGCTTTCCGCGGGTAATCTCACTTTGCAGGCGCTGTTTGATGGGTTCTTCCAGATAACCATAGATACGAGGCATCCGTACCGAGGCATCAAAATAGCGCTGATTGACCGACTTGATTTCGCAGGTTATGGTTTTTCCGTTGACCGACGCTGTAGCGCGGCCGTAACCGGTCATACTTTTAATCATAGTCCGTTTCCTTTCCGTCCCATTACGTTATCAAACAAAGGCTTCATGTGGCGATATATGATATTTACCACCACAATCAATCCCCTATCATAAATCAAAAAGAGTATTAGGCTTGTACAAACAAGTCCCGCCGCCACGGCCGGAATCAGCCGGCCTTCGGTTATGGCAAAATTCACATTGAAAACCAGCAGAGCGACCGCTCCCAGTGCGGCAAGCATTGCCATAAAAGCCAAAAGTTTCGTTCCAAGTTTCATCCAATTCTTTTGCCATTTTCGGATTTCCACTCCATATTGTACCAGGGGATATAATCCAAACAGAAGCAGATACGCCGATACCATTGCTTTCCCCGGGAGAATCAAGAATCCAAGAAGCGCTGAAGCAGCATAAATTCCGATTCCGCTTTTTCCGCCGTTGGCAATTGCTCCCAGGAGAGCCGGCACACCGGCAAGCACAACCGCAACGATCCTTCCGCTGGGCAAAAGGCTTGATGCCGCAAGGAGCACCATAGCAAGGGCGGTTAACATGGCGTTCAATGCCAATTTTTTGGTTTTCATTCTCTTTATCTACACCCCAGGCAGGGACACAGGTTTCCACCGCAGCATTCGCACAAGCAATCGGCGCACATCAGGGATTGAAGCAAACTGCAACAAGCATCGTCCGCACTGCTGCCGCCATTTCCGGTCTGGGTATAGACGGTTTGGGTATTTTGCATCCGGGCTGCCGCCGAGCGGTATTCCATATTGCCGGGGTCCATAGACGCGGCGGTCTGGAAGTGCGACCTGGCCTCATCATACCAGCCACGTCTGTAATGCAGGCTTCCCATCAAAAAATACCATTCCGCATTATGGTTTTGAATGGCATTCAACATGGCCTCCGCCGCAGCCAAATTCCCCACCTGGATCGCATTGCGTACCGCCGCAAAATCGGCATTTCCACCGGAGCTTCCTCCGGAATAGGATCCGGAACCAGATCCTCCTGCGGCCCGCATTTTTTGAATTTGATCGTAGGCTTCGTTAATTTCCTTCATCTTTTCCTCTGCCAGTTCGGCCAGAGGATGATCCCGGTATGCATCCGGATGGTATTTGCGCGCCAACTCTCGGTAGGCTTTCTTTACTTCTTCATCGGTGGCATTGGGTGAAACGCCAAGTACGCTGTAGGGATCCCTAGGCATGTTCTCTTCCTTTCTTCCCACGGGTCTTTCCGGCCAGCAGATCATTTACCACTCGGTCAGCTCCTCGGGTCAGTATATTCTCCACGATGCCGCTGAAAGCATTGGGAGTCAGCGATTGCATCAATCGATATTGTTCATTCATGGTATGGGTTACAAGCTGTCGAATCTCTGCTTTTGTGCTATCGTCCATTTTTCCGTATCGCGCAGAAATCAGGTTATACCTTCCTGCGTTCAGATCGTCTTCGTAATCGTCCAACGCATCTGCCAGGGTGATCAGCCGCATTTCGTAATATAGTATCGCCCGTTTGACATCCCGATCCACATTTGCTTCGTATGCCATCGCTTCTGCATAACGTCCCATGCAATCGGTCATACGGTCAATGCTGGCGCACCCTTCCTCTTCCAGTTTGGAGAAGAGCGTTAGGTATCGTTCGGTTTCAAAAGCCAGCTCCGGCCGGTAAGACGCCGCCTTTTTATATAACGGTTTCCATATTGTGCGCATAACTCTGGCACGAAGGCGGCGAAAGCCTCTTTCATCCCCCAAGTCATCCATCAGCTTATGCCAGGTAAATATCACCGTAGCGTCGGCCGCAATATTCAGGGAATCCAGTTCTGTAATATAACATTTCTTCTTAAACGGAGAAGCCACGCACCGACCATGGCATACCGTCGGGGCGCCTTGTTCTTCCGAAAGGAGCATTGCGGCAAAGACCATGTCGTAATTCACAAGCAAGCTTGCCACAGCTGAGTATCGTTTCTTGAGTATCCGGCATAGACCGCAATAGACACCCTTATACGCTTCATGTTCGCATACACGGAGCATGGGAACAAAGGGCTTGATATAACCAAACATACGTTATATTTACCCTCCCTTTCCGCAGGACCATCCGTCAATTCTATCGCAAAAGATACTTACTCATCTAATGATTATACTACAAATTCCCTTCGATGACAATAGTTTTTCCATATTTTCCCGATTTTTCTCCGAAAGATTTCCCCGAAACCAAAACACCCGGAGGGCTGATCCCTTCGGGTGTTCGATTGCTTTATTACGTTTTATCCTTTTGATAGAGAATGAAATCAAATCCGATTTCTGTCTCCAGACGCGTGGCACTGTTTGCCCGTTCTGAGCTTTCCTTCGAAGACTTCCAATAATAGGGAGTCATGGTAAAAAGAGCCTGAATCATAGCCGGATCTTCCAGGATGATATTTCCTTCCACCCGTCGACGATCCACCTGGGTAAACCCTTCGTACCGGGTTTCCTGGTAGGTATTCTCGTAGGGTTGGTCGTATAGCATTTCCTTGAGTCCGTAAAGGTGACGCTCCGTGGGCACCACAAGCATCCAGTATCCCCCATCCCTCAGAACTCTGCGGAATTCTCCTTCCGCAATGGGAGAAAAGATGGTACTCAAAAACTGTACCGCCCCTGCTTCGAATGGAATATCATAGGAGCCTGCCACCGCATAGAGGGTATTGGGATCCCGTTTGGCGGCAAGGCGAATGGCATTCCGGGATATGTCAAAACCGTAGCTTTCTCTTCCCAGGGCCATGTGGCGGGTGTAATACCCTTCCCCACAGCATATATCCAACAGAGTTCCGGAGCGGTCGGAAAATAACTCTATCAAATATCTTTTCAAGGGAGCATAGTAGCCTTTATTCAAGAAATCACGCCTGCTTCTGGCAGATTGCTTATTATCTCCTATTAAATCG
>JAFYNU010000031.1 GCA_017547975.1 Clostridia bacterium | reverse complement strand
CAGATTGTATTTCCTGGAAGATGCTGTTGAAGGAACCGAGGCTGATGAAGTAAAGGTTGCTTCCGGGAAAACCATCGCTTTACCCAAACGGATGGCGTACAAGACCAGCGAAGAAAACGTCATGGTTCTCGATATGGCAGAGTATGCCCTGGATGATGGTGATTGGATGGAGGAGGAAGAGCTTCTGCGGGCCGATAACGTTCTGCGGGAAATCCTGGGTTGGCCCAGCCGTATGGAATCGGTGGCTCAGCCCTGGGTGGTACCCGAAGAGCTCTACACCCACACAGCCCACCTGCGATTCACCTTTGAAAGCGACCGGGAAATCACCGGTGCAAAACTTGCTATTGAGGATGGGGACATTGTTGGCTTGAAGCTGAACGGTGAAAAGGTGGAAAATAACGTAGTGGGATACTACACCGATAAATCCATTATGACTCTGCCCCTTCCCACAATCCATGCGGGCCAAAACGTGCTGTTGGTGGATATTCCCTACAATCAGCGCAGTAACATCGAAAATGCCTTCATTATGGGCGACTTCGGTGTGGTTTGCCAGGGGCGTTATACCAAGCTGACGCAGAAGCCCGAACTGGTATCCTTCGGTGACCTGGTACATCAGGGATTCCCCTTCTACGGAGCCAACCTGACCTATCAGATTCCTCTGGAAACCCAGGGAGGCGACCTGGAAATTCAGGTACCCCAGTACGTGGGCGGTCTGGTATCGGCGGCGCTGGATGGGGAGGAAAAGGGCAACGTTGTCTATTCCCCCTACAAGCTGGTGCTCAAGGACGTGGAAGTCGGTTCCCATACCCTGGAACTGACCATTTGGGGCAACCGGGTCAATTCCTTCGGTCCCCTCCACCTGTGTGATCCCAAACGTAGCTGGATTGGGCCCAATGCCTGGCGCTCGGTGGACGAAGCCTTCAGCTACGAATACTACCTGAAGCGTTTCGGTATCACAAGTAGCCCCAGCATCAAAGAAATCTGAATACGAAAAGGAGCCGTCGCAATGCGGCGGCTCCGAATTTTAGGAGAAAGCACGTGAATCCATATACAATCGTTGCAAGCGACCTGGATGGTACCTTGCTCAATAATCAAGCGGAAATCAGCCGGGAAAATCTGGATGCCATCAGCCGGATTGCCGAACGAGGCGGCGAGTTTGTGGTAGCCACCGGCAGAACCTATGCGGAGATTCCGGAGATAGTACGGAATCACCCTGCCATCCGTTATATGATCTATTCCAATGGGGCGGTGATCCTGGATAAGAAAACAGGCGAAAAGGTTTACACCTGTATTCCCAACTCGCTTGTGTGTAGAATTGCAGACATTTTGACGGAATACAAGGTTCACATCAGCATCCGCCATCAAGGGGATTGCTGTGTGGATGAGAATTACCAGGAAGAAGAGCATTATCAATTCTTCCGGGTGGACCGGTGTCACGTGGACGTGGTGGCAAAATGCGGTGTCTTTATTCATGATTTTGACGGGTATATGCGCGCCGCAGACAATGTGGAAGTGGTATCCATCTTCTTCCATGACCCGGCCGAAAAAGAGGCTTGTCGGGCAAAATTGCAGGACCTGGGCGGTCTGTATCTTGCGGAAGCAAGTCCAAGCAATTTTGAAATCGTCAATGCGAAGGCAGGAAAGGGAAGCGCCCTTCTGGCCTTGGCGGAGAGGATCGGGGTACCCCGGGAAAAGACCATGGCTCTGGGGGACAGCGGCAACGACCTGACCATGATCCGCACCGCAGGACTTGGTCTTGCCACAAGGAATGCCCAAAAGATCCTTTTGGATGAGGCCGACGGTGTGATCTGTTCCAATGAGGAGCACGTGGCGAAATACGTACTGGAAACATACTTCGGATAAAGGATACAAGCCGGGGAATATAGACATGGCTAAAATTACGATTATCGGGGATATGCTTTGCAGTCCCAGAATGACAGAAATTGCAAACGGTGACTATGGCGCGCTTTTTGCAAAAGCGAATAAGCTCAAAAATTGTGATTATTTGATTGGCAATCTCGAAACCCCTATTGCAGGGGAATCGCTGAAATACACCTATGAACGATACAGATTCAATACCCCAACTGCGTTTTTGGATGCGATCAAGGATTGCGGCTTTGATATGCTGACCCTTGCCAACAATCATTGTATGGATCGGGGCGAAGAAGGCCTTTTCAACACGATTCAGACTTGCAAGGAAAAAGGGTTTGAAGTGATTGGCGCTTACGAGAGTGCGGAGGAACGGCAAAAGATTTTTATCAAGGAAATAGACGGAATCAAAATAGCATTCTTAAACTACACCTATGGTACAAATGCTTTCGCACACGGAACTTTCCTCGAAAACAGCTACATGGTAAACCTAATACAACCCGAAGAAACCAAAAAGGGTTCAATACATCTGCTTAATGAATATGCACAGATACGGGAAGACGTTGAGCGGATATATTCGGGTGAAAACGATGAGTATTTAGCGGTGAAGCCTTATCTTGAACAGTTGGAGAGGGATATCATGCTTGCCAGGGAACAATCCGACTTTGTGATTATGCTTTTGCATTGTGGAGGTCAGTATATTCAGGAAGTGGACCCGTATAGTATATTTATAACCGAAAAAATCAGACAATTTGGAGCGGATATGGTGATTGGAAACCACCAGCACATAATACAAAGCTGCGATTTGACCGATGGCTATTTGAAGGTGTTCTGTCTTGGGAATTTCATGTACGATCACCGGGTGGTGTGTGACGGCTATTATTTCGATTCACCGTCTTACAACGCGGTGCTTCATTTGGACCTTACCAAAGACGAAACCGGAAAGGTCGAAGCGGAGAAAAGTTTTAGCATATACACCACCGCATTTGGCGATAACGGGTTGCCGATGGCGATGGATAGCGCAGACGTGTTTCGTATCAAAAACGAAACCTATATCAAAAATCAGATTCTTAGTTGCGCAAATCTGTTTGCCGGTAAGCAATGCTATAAAGAAGTTGAGGAAAGGTACAAGCTGTAGT
>JAFYNU010000426.1 GCA_017547975.1 Clostridia bacterium | reverse complement strand
TGAAGGCGGCGAAGGAGGGCAAAGCATGACGGTTGCCGAATTTGCCGAAAAGCTGAACCTGACACCCCTTTCCCTGCCCGACCCCGGGCGGGAGATCACCGGCTATTACGCCGGGGACCTTCTCAGCTGGGTTATGGGACGGGCCCAATCGGGGGACTGCTGGTTCACCATCATGTCAAACATCAACGTGCTGGCGGTGGCCACCCTGGCCGACGTGGCCTGCGTGGTCCTTGCCGAAGGGGTTACCCTGGAGGATAAGGAGCTTGAGAATGCCAGGGCCAAGGGCATCAACGTGCTCACCAGCCAGAAAAATACCTACACCCTGTGCGCCGAAGCGGGTGGTTTGTGATGGAAGTCGCCTACGACCTCCACGTACATTCCTGTCTCTCCCCCTGCGGGGACGATGACATGACCCCCGCCAACATCGCCGGTATGGCCGCCCTGAAGGGACTTTCCGTGGTGGCCCTCACCGACCACAACAGCGCAAAGAACTGTCCCGCATTTTTCAAGGCCTGCGAAGAGGTGGGGGTGCTTCCCATCCCCGGCATGGAGCTGACCACGGCGGAGGATATCCACGTAGTCGCCCTCTTCAAAACCCTTGAGGAAGCTATGGCATTTGACACCTGGCTCCAGGACATCCGGGTGCGAATCCCCAACCGTGTGGACATTTTCGGCCGTCAACAGATCATGGACGAAAATGACAACGTGATCGGGGAGGAGCCCGATCTTCTGATCAACGCCCTGTCCTACGACATTGAAAGTCTGGTGACCGAGGCCAGAGCCCACGGGGCTCTTTGCTACCCGGCGCACGTGGACAAGGAGGCCAACGGCATCCTTGCCACCCTGGGTTTTTTGCCCGAAGAACCGAAATTTTCGGTATTTGAAGTCCACGACGCGGAAAAGATCCCCGCTTACCTGGGTACACAGCTGCCCGGGGACGCGAAAACCGTCACTTCCTCCGACGCCCACTACCTGTGGGATATCCGGGAGGCCGAAGAGGCCGGCCGGATGGAGCTTCCGGAGGAGCTTGCGGGGGACGAAGCCCGGGCGTGGATCCTGGGGAGTCTTTTATGAAGGAACTTTCGCTGAACATTCTGGATATTGCCCAAAACTCCATCAAGGCCAAGGCAAGCCTGATCGGCATCCATATTAAGGAAGAGGGAGATATTCTTTCCTTCGAGATCGTGGATGACGGATGCGGCATGGATCAGGCCACGGTGGAAAGGCTGGTGGATCCCTTTTACACCACCCGCACCACCCGCAAGGTGGGGCTGGGAATTCCCTTCCTGAAGATGGCCGCCGAGCAAACCGGGGGCTACGTCAGTGTGGAATCGGTCAGCGAAAAGGCGGACCCCCAAAACAAGGGGACCCGGGTCTATGCGGAGTTTCATAAATCCAGCATCGACTTTACCCCCATGGGTGACATCGTTTCCACCATGGTATCCCTGATTCAGGGGGCCGAGGGGATGGATTTCGATTTCACCTACCAGACCGAAAGAGGCGAATGTGCCCTTTCGACCATGGATATGCGCGAGGTTCTTGGGGAGGATATCCCCCTTTCTTCCCCCGAGGTTCTGATGTGGGCCCGGGAGACCATGGAGGAAAGCCTTTCTGAGATTTTGTGATATACCAAAAAAATAAATTATAGAGGAAGGAACGCAAAATTATGAAGTCTTTAGCGGAACTTGCTGCCATCAGAGAAAAAATGAAGAACAAGGTCAACCTGCGCGAAGGCGACGGCAAAATGCGCGTCGTTGTCGGCATGGCCACCTGCGGCATCGCTGCCGGCGCCCGTCCGGTTCTGAATGCCTTTGTGGAAGTGGTTGACAAGGAAAACCTGACCGACAAGGTCAACGTTACCCAGACCGGCTGCATCGGCATCTGCGAATACGAACCGGTTGTGGAAGTATTCGAAGCCGGCAAGGAAAAGGTCACC
>JAFYNU010000425.1 GCA_017547975.1 Clostridia bacterium | reverse complement strand
AGATACTTCCCCCTGCGAGCTTATCGGGGCCCAGGAGGACGAAGCTCAAAGCCACCAACAGGTTGGAAAAAATCTGGCACAGGAGCAGGTGCTTTCGGGCCTTTACCTGGAACCCCACCACGGCGGTGGCAGTGCCGATGTAGCCCACGATTTGGGAAAGAATCTCCATACAAAACCTCCGGAAAAACGAACTGAAGTGCCATCATTATAGCACGGCGGGATGGACAAGTCAAGCGAAAACCCGGTTGACAAATCACCCCGGCCTTTGCTACAATGGTAAAAAACGAAAGGGGAGAGGGCGATGAAACCCATGGACATGGTCACCGAGCAGGGAATCCGGCAGGCGTTGGGCGAAAACCCATTTGCCCTGCAGGTGACGGTGGCGGAGGAAACAGATTCCACCAACACCCAGCTCAAAAGGTTAGCCCGGGAAGGGGCTCCATCCGGTACCGTGCTGATTGCCCGGCGTCAGGTGGGGGGCCGGGGGCGGCTTGGACGCCGCTTTGAATCCCCCGAGGGAGGACTTTATATGAGCCTTCTTTTGCGCCCCGACCTGCCTGCAAACGACGTGCTTTACTTGACCACCCTCACGGCGGTGGCGGTGAGCGAGGCGGTGGCGGAGGTGTGCGGGGTGAATCCCGGTATCAAGTGGGTCAACGACCTCTATCTGAATGGCCGAAAAATCTGCGGTATTCTGGCGGAAGCCGGTTTTTCCGGGGACGGAAGCCGGGTGGACTACACCGTCATCGGCATTGGGGTCAACGTGTATGCCCCGGAAGAGGGGTATCCGGAGGAAATCCGGGACATTGCGGGAGCCCTGTATACCCACGACGACCGGGAAGAGGGACGTCGGGACAGCCTTGCGGCGGCCATTCTGGAAAAGATCATGGAAAAAAGCCACCCATTGGATAAGACCGCCGTGTCACGGGACTACAAAGCCAGGTCGGTGGTGATGGGCAAATGGGTCACGGTTTGCCGGGGGGACACCCAACGGGATGCCCTGGTACTGGACATTGACGACGAAAATCACCTGGTGGTGCGCTATGGGGACGGGGCGGAGGAAGCCCTTTCCACCGGTGAGATCCGGGTAAAATTGCATCAATAAATGATAGATGGAGGAAACCGATATGAAGCCTTACGTGGTATTTGCTCCCGGTCCTGAAGTGTTGGAGGACAAGCGTGCCTGGCAGGGATGCCCCACCATTGCCCGCACCCGGGGCGGCAGACTGTTTGCCGGTTGGTACACCGGCGGCGCCTTTGAACCCTGCATTACCAACTTTAACGTGCTGGTGCAAAGCGACGACAATGGGGAAAGCTGGAGCAAGCCCATTCTGGCGGTCTATGCCGACACCGAGAAGCGCATCCGCAACATCGATATTCAGCTGTGGGTGGACGAAAGCAACCGGCTTTGGGTCATGTGGACCCATTCCCCCTATTATGAAACCTCCAAGGAGGCCACCATTCGCACCAACACCCCCTGGGACTATCACCGGGAATTCACCGGGGTGGAGGCCATGATCTGCAACGACCCGGATGCAGAGGTGCTCCGGTGGGAAGAACCCCGCCGGATTTGCGATGGCTTCCTGCGTTGCAAGCCCATTATCACAAAGAAGGGGGAATATCTCTTCCCGGCCTACGATTGGATCCATGCCGATCGTTATATGCTCCGCTTTTCCTCCGACAGGGGCGAAACCTTCCGGAATATCGTGGCGGCGAAAAAGCCCCAGAACGAGGTTTACGACGAAACCATGGCCTACGAAGTGGGGGACAAGCTCTGTATCCACGCCCGCACCAACCTGGGCTATTACAGCTACGCCGAATCTCTGGACGGGGGCGAAACCTGGAGCGAAACCACCGAATACGAAAAGGCTCCCAGTACCCGCTTCTACCTGGCCCGGCTTTCTTCCGGGGAACTGGTGTACGTGCGGAATATTTCCGACACCGCCCGTACCGGTATGAAGGTCTGCCTTTCGGAGGACGACGGGAAAACCTGGCCCTACCAGTTGGTTTTGGATACCCGGGAAAGCGTTTCCTACCCCGACCTGGCAGAAGGGGAGGAGGGTGTCCTCTACATTGTCCACGACCGGGAACGGGATAACCGGGCCCACCTGAACCGGGAGACCTGGACGTCGAAAGCGGCAAAAGAGATTCTGCTTTCCAGGGTGACGGTGGCGGATATTCGCCGGGGCAAGCTTGGAGAGGGCTCCTACGCCGCCAGGGTCATCAGCAAGGGCGGCATGGATTACGTGGAAAAATAAGGGGATTGCATTTGCTTTTCGATTATGGTATAATGGCGCTTGACTACTTTCAAAGGAAATGCGAACCTATACATATGAAGAAAATCCTAAGCATCCTGTTACTTTTTGCATCTCTGTTAACGCTGGCTTCCTGTACCGGGGCGGCGGCAGCCCAGGTGCCGGAGGAAACGCAGCCGGAGTATCTGGTGGACGAAACCGAATCGGAAACCGCCGAAATCCAGGCGGCAGAATCCCCCATAATTGCCTACGAATTCCTGGAGATTGCCCTGGGGGACCGATATACCCTGGACCTTCCGAAGGGGGAATGGTCTGTTTCCAACCCCGACGTGGCGGAAATTGACCGGTTTGGAGAACTTGCCGGCCTTGCCGCCGGGAAAACCTGGCTTTCTGCCACCCTGGACGGCACCCTTTACACCATTCCGGTGACGGTGATTGCCGAAGAGGACGAACCGGAAGAAAAGGAACCCGCCAGCAAAAAGGCGAAATACCGCATTGTGGTAAACAAGACCCATAACTACGTGGT
>JAFYNU010000424.1 GCA_017547975.1 Clostridia bacterium | reverse complement strand
GGAATCCCCGGAAAAGGGTGATGTGATCATGGTTAAGGTCTACATCCGAAACCGCTTCATCCTCCCCATCCCTTACCTGACTCTGTATACCACGGTGGACCGGGACATTTCTTATATTCCCGAGGAAGAATTCATGGCGCCCCAGATCGCCCTGCTCCCCCGCGAAAAACGGAAGATCGAACTGGACGTGCTGTGCCGGAAGCATGGTTATTTCACCGCAGGTGCCACCGGTTTTTCGGTGGTGGACTATCTGCGCCTGTTCCGGATTTACGTTCCCATCAAACCCAACCGCATCCTGGTCTATCCCGCCCTGCAGGCGGGCGGCGGCATGTTATTGGAAGGGGTTCCCTCGGAATACGGCGGAAGCGAAATCGCTGGCAGGGAGGGAGCCGAGACACCCGACACCCAGGAAATTCGCCCTTACCGCCCCGGTGACCCCATGAACCGAATTCACCACAGTCTGTCCTCTCGCGGGTTCGGTCTTTACGCCAGAGAGCGGGTTCGGGAAGGAAGCGATTACCTGACGGTTATCTACCACTCCTCCGACGCCAACCGGGATGAATTGGACCTTTTGGCCCATCTTACCTCCGCCCTGATTTTCGACGCCACCGAAGCCGGGAAAAAGGTCCGTTTGATTACCGGTTGCAGTCAAAAATCCTCCCCTGCCGAATATACCGATTACGACACCTTCACCTTCCAAAAAGCATTTTTGAAAATTTCCAAGGCTTGTATGGAAAGGCTGCCCTGCTCCTTCCCCGCCTTGTCGCTTCACAGCGCCTCAATTCTGGAAGGGAAATTGATCATTCTTTCCGCAAAAGCCGACTCATCCCTACTCACCTTTGCCTCCCAGGCCAGTGAAACCGGACACGCTCCGGTCGTTTTGACTACCCGAAAACCCGCTTGTTCTCAGGACGCCCTTGCTTCCCTGGGTATCGAGCTGTATATTGCCGGGGATGAGGAAGGGGATCCTGTCTGGAATTTGGTCTGACCCCACCATAAAATACACCGAGAAAGGAGAAAACGATATGCTTAAGCGTGCATTTACCCGAGACCATTTTCGCGCCTTTGGCAACGGGCTGATCAAGCTCTTCATGGATTGCATCCTGACCTATATTTTCTCCTGGTTCGCTTTGATTTCGGTCTGTGGTGCCATTCCCCACATTGCAGAACACTATTCTGCCGAGTTGCTTTCGGAATATGCCCTGTTTTTCACCCTGGTATGGAACATTCTGCTTTCCAGCGGTGTTATTTCGGTTTTGACTATCGGCGTTTTATTCGCCTCCATGGTTGGAGGATTGCTTCTTTACCTGCTCAACGACGGAGTGAAAGCCTGGCTGGACGCTTACTTCCGCTGGATTTCCACCCTTTTCCTGCCGGTAAACGCGGGGAATGACCTGTATGAATACATCACCGTCATCGTGATCACCGTCATGCTGGTTCTTTTGATGACCCTGTTTTCCTCCCGCCATTCCAATGCGGGACTCGTATTCATTCTGATTCTCCCCACAGCCGTCTACTACGACGTCACCTCCGGCGGCAACGGCAGCGTTTACTTCCCTATTCTGCTTTTTGGCTTTTCCTTATACTATATGCGGCTTCGTCAGTCGGTTTATCTGGATTACCGGCTCACCGAGCGGGATGAGGTTCGTTATACCAAGGCTTCCCAGCTGGTCATGCTTCCCGCCATGCTTTTGGCCATTGTCCTGACCTTTGTGGTAACCCGCCTTCCTGCCGGTATGTTCATCAGTCAGGGAGAGGAGCTGCATCTTGGCAACAAGATCAAGGAAACTCTGGTTCGTATTGAAGATAACTTTTTCGAAAGCCGCAAGGACATTGACTTCGACTCCGACCGTATCGGTGTGGACGACAAAGAAGGCCGTTTCCTGAACTCTTCCCGGGTCAATACCCTGAATGCCGAAAGTTATTCCACAGAGGTCAATCCCCTCTATTTGCGGGCTTACAGCTACCGCACGTATAGCAACGTGTGGATTCCCAGCACCCTTTCCGGAGTGGACCCCTATG
>JAFYNU010000423.1 GCA_017547975.1 Clostridia bacterium | reverse complement strand
GATGGCCAGGCTCAACGTCTCAGCCCACTTCTGGAACTTCTCCCGGTCCGTCGCGTCGCCGGTGATAAACCTCTCGTCCACGCCGAAGCTGCGCATGAGCCGCCACTTGTAGTGGTCGCCCCCCAGCATCAGTTCGGTGATATGTTCAAACTTATGATCCTCGGCAATTTCTGCAGGCTTCAGGTGGCAGTGGTAGTCGATAATGGGCAGCTTTTCGGCATATTCGTGATAGAGCTTTTCCGCCGTTTTATTTTTGAGCATAAAATTTTCGTTGATGATTCCCATAGATATAACCTCCTCTACGTGTTATCAGTATTGTACCATACCCACCGAAAGTTTTCAAGAAGTTGTTGGACTTTCCCATGGTTCAAACCGAATTTTTCGGTTTTTTCGTTTCTTTTGTCCCTTGCTCCCCCAGGTGGGCTATGCTATACTGTTGGCGAAAATAAAAACCAAAAGGAGAGCAAAACCCATGCAATACCGCGAACTTGGCAAAACCGGCATGATGGTCAGCCGGGTGGGTTTGGGCGGTGAAAACGTCACCAAAGCCAGCTATGAAATCACCCGTGACCTGGTCAATGCCGCCGACGAGGGCGGTCTCAACATCATCGACGCCTTCATGCCCCAGCCGGAGGTTCGAAGCCATTTCGGTCAGGCCCTGGACGGCCGCCGGGAGCGCTTCATCATCCAGGGACACCTGGGTTCCATTCTGAAAAACGGTCAGTATTTCCGCACCCGGGAGGTTCGGGACAGCGAGGAATACCTGAAAGACTTCCTGACCCGTTTCCGCACCGACTACATCGACGTGGGCGTCATCCACTACGTGGATACCGACGAGGATTTTGACAAGGTCTTTTCCACCGAATTCATCACCTTCGCCCAGAAGCTGAAGCAGGATGGTGTCATCCGGGCCCTGGGTGTCAGTTCCCACAACCCCATCACCGCCAAAAAGATTGCCGAAACCGGTATCATCGACGTGATTCTCTTCTCCATCAACCCGGCCTACGACCTGCTGCCGGTGGAAACCACCGTTGGGGAATATATGTCCGGCAAGGCCTATGCCGATACCAAGCCCATGATCCTGGACCCCCGCCGGGGCGAATTCTACCGCACCTGCGTGGAACGGGGGGTTGGCATCACCGTCATGAAGACCTTTGCCGCCGGCCGTCTCCTGAATGCAGAATCCTCTCCCTTCGGCTATGCCCTGACCCCCCATCAGTGCATGAGCTACGCCCTGGATCGTCCGGGTGTTGCGTCGGTTTTGGTGGGCGCCCGCACCGCCGAGGAAATGCGTGCCTCCCTGGCTTACGAAGAAGCCACCCCCGAAGAAAAGGATTATTCCAAAATCTTTCTCCATTCCGGCGGTGAGCTGGAGCAGAATCGGTGCATGTATTGCAATCACTGCCTCCCCTGCCCCAAGAATATCGACGTAGCCGACGTGACCAAGTATGCCGACATTCTGGAGGAAACCGGTGACAGCGACTCCATCCGGGCCCACTACGCCGCCCTCAATGCCCACGGAAGCGACTGCATCAACTGCGGTGCCTGCGAAAAGAGATGCCCCTTCCAGGTCCCTGTGCGCAAAAACATGGCCAAGGCTGCAAAACTGTTTGGATACTAATCTCATAATAAAACCCCGTTTCCGGTTGGAAACGGGGTTTTTCGTTATGCTTTTTTTGCGTAATCCAGGCTGAACCAACCGGTTTTTCCGCCGTAGGTGGTCTTGCCCCAGCCGTTCTTCACTTCGGTGACGGTGACCGTCTTGTTATAGGGGATGGCACCCACTTTGTCGTAGCTGGTACCGGCGCCCGAGCGCATGTTTACGCCGTTGCTGGCGGTGATCACGTACTTGACGCTGGCGGTGGTTGTGGTATCACCCGACCCGGTGGAGCCGCCGGTTGCGGTGGTGGTAGTGCCGGTCTTCTTGGCGTAATCCAGGCTGAACCAGCCGGTCTTCCCACCGTAGGTGGTCTTGCCCCAACCGTTCTTTACTTCGGTGACGGTAACCGTCTTGTTATAGGGAATGGTGGTCAGCTTACCATAGCTTGTTCCCGCACCGGAGCGCAGGTTTACACCGCTGGTGGTGGTGATCTTGTAGGTATAGGTGGTGGTTGTGGTACCGGTAGAACCGGTGCTTCCGGAGGAACCGGTACTGCCGGTGGAACCGGTGGACGTTTCCACCTTCTTCACGTAATCCATGGACACCCAACCGGTCTTGCCGGAGTAGGTGGTCTTTCCCCAACCATCCTTCACTTCGGTGATTTTAATGGTCTTGCCCTTGGGGATGGTCAGCAGGCGAGTGTTGGAGGTGCCGGCCGCCTTCCGCAGGTTCAGAGCGGCGGTGGCTTTATAGTCCCCGGTCAAGTCGGGTTTCGGTTCAGGATCCGGCTCGCTGGTTTCGGGTTCAGAAGTCTCGGGAGTTTCCGGCTCGCTGGTTTCCGGGGTCTCCGGTTCGGAAGTCTCGGGAGTTTCCGGCTCGCTGGTCTCCGGAGCTTCGGGTTCGGAGGTTTCGGGAACCTCAGGCTCGTTGGTTTCAGGATCTTCAGGTTCAGAGGTTTCCGGTGTTTCGGGATTCATCCCTTCCAGGGTACCGTTTTTCAGTGTAAAGGTGATCCGGTTGGATTCCGCATGGGTGGCAACGCTTCCGGGACGGGCATAGGCAATAGCAACGTAGCTACCGTCGGGAAGAGAAATCACAGTGGAATCTCCCTCTTCGCGGGCACGGGCCACCGATTTATTCAGGTCGGCAACCCCCGATTTAAAGTCTTCCACATTGGAAGGAATTATGTAAACGTCGTAGTAGCTACCGTTGGTGGCGGTCCAGGCCAGGGTAACCTTGCCATCCTT
>JAFYNU010000422.1 GCA_017547975.1 Clostridia bacterium | reverse complement strand
ATGCTACCCGTACCGACCTGGGATTCCTGCGGGAAGTGGTGAAGACCGCAGTGGCGGCAGGCGCAAAGATTATCAACATTCCCGATACGGTTGGCTATGGAACCCCTACGGAAACCTATCGTCTATACCGGGATATTCGGGAAGCTCTTCAGGAGCCCGATGCCATTACCCTGTCTACCCATTGTCACAACGACCTGGGTATGGCTGTGGCAAACAGTGTAGCTGCGGTGGCGGCGGGAGCAGGCCAGGTGGAATGTACCCTCTGTGGAATTGGCGAGCGGGCCGGGAATGCATCCCTGGAAGAAATCGTTATGGCTCTGAAAACCAGAAATGATTTCTATCACGTGGAAACGGGTATTCGTACCCGCCTGCTTTATCCTACCTGCCGAAAGCTCAATTCGGTGGTAGGCCGAAGTATTCCCACGAATAAGCCCATCATTGGCGCCAATGCCTTCGCCCATGAATCGGGAGTGCACCAACACGGTGTCATGACAAACCGGGAAACCTACGAAATCATTTCGCCGGAGGACGTAGGAATTCCAAAATCCAATTTCGTACTGGGTAAACATTCGGGGCGTCATGGTTTTGAACGCCGTCTGACCGATTTGGGTCTGCATTTGGATAAGGAAGATCTGGACGAAGCCTTTGAAATGTTCAAAGCGGTTGCCGACCGAAAGAAGGCAGTAACCGATAAGGATCTTTATGCCATTGCGGGGGAGAAGAAGCGCACCATCGGAGCAGGATTCCATCTGATCCGTTTTATTGTGAACAGCGGCAATACCATTCCGGCCATGGCCTCTGTAAAAATCGAGCGTAACGGGGAAGTAATCGAAGATTCCTGCATGGGGTCGGGCCCTATCGATGCCGCGTTCAAAACCGTCGATCGCATTGTGCGGCATACCAAAGGCCTTGAAAAGGTCAAGTATTCCCTGGAAGACTATAGCATCAATTCGGTTACCGAAGGACAGGATGCCCTGGGTGAAGTTATCATTAAGCTCCGTAAGGATGATGAAGTGTACACCGGGCGCGGTCTTTCCACCGACATTATCGAAGCCAGTATCAAAGCATACATCAATGGCGTAAATAAGATCATCACGATATAAAACGTAGGAGGACATTGTTGTGGAAACCTTGAAGAATGAACGAATGGATCAGCTGATGAAAGCTCTTTTGACCCTGGAAACAGTAGAGGAAGCTTATACCTTTCTGGAGGATCTTTGTAGCATCAACGAATTGAAGGCCATGGAACAGCGATACACCGTTGCCTCCATGCTCCGTAACAAAATCCCTTACAACGTCATTGTCAAGGAAACGGGTGCCAGTACCACCACCATCAGCCGCGTTAACCGCAGCCTTCGTTACGGTAAAAATGGTTACGAGATCGTTATGGGCCGCCTGGAGGCGGAAGAGAATCAATGAACATGTACAGCGCCATGGCGCGCCATTATGATGCCCTGACCACCGACGTTCCCTATGAAGGGTTTGTTGATTTCTTTGAAAAGGTTTTTGAACGGCATCAACTGAAACCGAACCTGGTATTGGATCTTGCCTGCGGAACCGGAACCATCACCAAGCTGATGGCCGAGCGTGGGTATGATATGATTGGAGCTGACTATTCGGTGGAGATGCTGATACAAGCCCAGGCTAAGTGTACCGATATGTGGAACAGACCCACCTTTATACGTCAAAGTATGACGGGGCTTGATCTGTATGGTACGGTGGATGCGGTTGTTTCCTGCTTGGATAGTATCAATTATTTGGTAAAACCCACCGACCTGGCGGAGGCGTTCCGGAGAGTGTCGTTGTTTCTCAATCCCGGCGGGCTGTTTATATTTGACCTCAATAGTGAATATAAGTTGGAGCTCCTGGGCGGAAACTCCTTTGTGCGGGAAACCGACGGGGTATTTTGCGTATGGCAAGCCGCCTGGGATCCGAAGAGCAGAACAGCCAGGTATTTCATCGATTTGTTTGAGGAAGATGAGGATGGCTCCTACGTTCGCTCTATGGAGGAACACCGGGAGAGGGCTTATTCCGTAGAAGAGATTGCATCCGCCCTGGAAGGGGTAGGAATGGAGCTTGTAAAGACCTATGGCGAACTGAAGCTCCGTGCTCCGGCGCCGGAGGAACAGCGTATTTTCTTTGTTGCAAGAAAAAAGGATTGAAAGAATTGGCAGGACGGGTTCCAACCGTCCTGCTTCCTTTTTCAGAAAAAACTATTGCAATCAAACATCTGTTTTGGTATAATGTAGGTAAGAATGAAGGAAATGGGGGAAGACGATGAAAAGCATCAAACCCGGACGGGCTCCGTCTATGATGGGTGGTATTGTAGGAATCTTTATGGTCATATTCGGGATTGGCTGGACGGTTGTGGCAAGCCAAGTCCATTTTATTATGGTGCTTTTTGGCTTGGTTTGGACCTCTGTCGCCTTGATGAATACCATTTATAACTTCAAAAATGCCACGGGGAAAAACCGATACTCCTCCTATGATATCGTAGATGCCAGCCGTGAACCCGATCCCCTGCATGAAAAATATGGAGATGGGCTCGCACCGGAACTCCGGGAGGGCGGCAATTACTGCCCATACTGCGGTGCCCCTGCAAAATCGGATCACCGCTATTGCGCTAAGTGCGGAAGAGAGCTCCATTAACTCGGACATCGTTATTTCGAAGAGAGGACACAAAAAATGAGACCCTACTGTATCAGAAAGAATGAGATTATCCACTTGCCGAAAAAGGCAAGTCATCCGGTGATTTGCGAAATTTTGCAAAATTATACCAAAGGTGTCGTTTGGGAAGTACGTTATGATCAAGAAGAGAATCAGATTCTAATCGGGGAGGCCGGTTCCGTTACACCTGCTGGAAAGGATTACCGGGTTGCGGTTCATGAAACCGGCGTAGCGATTTCGGGTGAAAGCTATGCTGGAGTTATGCGAGGATTTACCTGTCTTCTGGAAAAAATAATATGTGTTGATATGGAGCAGTATTTGGTGGAAGAGGGAGACGTGGAAGCGGATTCCAAAATTGATTTCCGCGCAGTGCATCTGTGCGTGTTTCCCGATACCAAGAAGGCATTTTTGCGGCGGTCGGTGCGCCTGGCTGTCATGGCGAAATATACACACGTCGTCCTGGAGTTCTGGGGGACACTGAAATATGATTGTTTCCCGCTTTTGGGGTGGGATACTGCCTTTGAAAAACAGGAAATCAAGGAGATCATGGAGGAAGCCAGAAGCTTTGGCCTGGAAATCATTCCCTTCTTTCAGCATTGGGGACATGCCGCACTCTCCAGGGGCGGCGCTTCCGGCAAGCACGTGGTGTTGGACAGGGATATCCGTTACGAGTATCTCTATCGTCCCCACACCGGCGGTTGGATCTGGAACTACGAAAAAGAAGAGGTGCGTTCTCTTTTGAAGTCGGTGCGGGATGAACTTTGCGACCTTTGCGGGAGCGGAGGTTATTTTCACCTTGGATGCGACGAAGCGGAAAGACCCCGCACAAGGGAAGATGCCATCCGGGTAGCGGAGTATTTCAATCGGGTAGCGGATGACCTGAAGGAAAAGGGGAGACGAGCCATCATCTGGGGGGATATGCTGCTTTCAAAAGAATTCTTCCATCCGGCGCATCGCTATGAATGCAATTCCACGCCGGAAATGGTGGAAGCCATGATGGAAGTGTTGAGCAGGGATATTATCATTGCCGACTGGCAATACAACGTGACCGATGAAACCTGGGATTCAACGGAATATTTCAAAGAAAAAGGATTTGACGTGATTTGCTGTCCCTATCAAAGCCGGGAAAACGTACGTTACGCCATTGAAACGGCCAAGCAAAACGATTGCGGCGTTATGCTGACAACTTGGCACACCCTCCATTCATCCCAAACGGCTTTGTTGTTACAAACCGGTTGGGGATGCT
>JAFYNU010000421.1 GCA_017547975.1 Clostridia bacterium | reverse complement strand
GGAGGCGGTCAGATCCTTGACCAGTCTGCCGTAGGCGCGGTAGGCGTACTCTTCATCCGCATAGCGGCTTTCATCCGGGAAGGCGTAGCGCTCAAACCAGGTCTCCCACTGACCGCCCTCGATGTTCTGGCCGAGGCCGCGGAAGGCGTACTGCGGGGCATGGATGTGCATATCGCACATGCCGGGAATGATGACCTTCCCGCTCCAATCCTCCACCGGAATACCGGAAAACTTTTCCGGAAGTTCCTGATACACGCCCTCCACCCGGGTTCCTTCGCAAACCAGATAATGGTCCTCCAGAAATACCAGTTCATGGAAGCTGGGGGTGTAGACGATCATCCCTTTTAATGCATAGAGGTTGGATTCCATTCCGAATGCCCCATCCTTTCTTCGGCCCTCAAGTACAGGGTTGAGGGAAAATTTTTCTTGTGGTAGAGTATCCGAGCATAACACACTTTAAAGCATTTTAGCCCTTTTTTTGCCGTCCGTCAATAGGCATTGTGGCATTTTGTAAAAGTTTGTAGAATCCGCAAAATCGGGGCCCTTTTTTCCGGCGTTTTCCGTCAAGTTTTCCCTTATGTCCGCCCCACTTTCTTCCAAAAAAATATGCCCCCGATGCCTTTGCGTCGGGGGTAAACGGGATCAGATCATAACCGAATAGAAAAGGGCTGTCAGGAGCCCCGACAGGGTCAGGGACAGGCTGGACACCGCCCCGGTGAGGCCGGAGATTTCCACCGCCCGGCTGGTGCCGATCACGTGGGAGGTTGTGCCGTAGGCCACCCCCTGGGACACCGGATCCCGCAGGCGGAAGAGCTTCGAAAGAAAGGGGCCCGCCACGTTACCCAGGATCCCGGTGAGGATAATCACCGCCGTGGTCAGGGCGCCCACTCCCCCGGCTTCCTCCGAAAGCACCACCCCGATGGCGGTGGTGACGCTTTTGGGAAGCAGGGATGCGGTCAAAGCTTCATCCAGCCCAAAAAGGCGGCACAGAAGCCACACCGAGCCCAGGCTGGCCGCCGTACCCGCCGCCACCCCGATAAAAATGGCCGGCAGATGTCCCTTCAGACCCCGAAGCTGTTCGTAAAAGGCAATGGCCAGGCAGATGGTGGCGGGGGTCATCAGGTAGGACAGAATGCGGCACTGATCCCGGTAGACCTCCAGGGGAATATCCAACCCCCAAAGCACCAGCATGACCAGCCCCGCCCCAATGAGGATGGGGTTACAAAGGGGCAGTTTGGTTTTCCGGCTGATCCAGCCGCCGATGACGAAGGCCCCTACCGTGACCACCACCCCGAAAAAGCCGGCATTTACAAGAAGGTCACGCATCCCGGTCACCTCCCCGGGTGAAGATTCGGGTCACAAGACCGCTGACCCCAAAGGTCACCACCGTCCCCAAAACCAGGACCGCCAAAATGGGTACCAGATTTTGGAATACCAGGTCAAAGCAGGCCATAAGCCCCACCGTGGGCACCACGAAAAGCAGGGGCAGAATGGTCACCAGAAACCTTCCGGTTTCCCGTACCATCTCCACCCGAAGCAGGCGGGTAAGCAGGGCGATGAGCATCAAAACCATCCCCCAGATGGCCGCCGGCACCGGCAGGGGCACCAGCGCGGCAAGCAATTCCCCCGCCAGAGAAAAGGCCAGAATCAGGCCAAGCTGACAAACGTATTTCATGGGTAAATTTCTCCCGTTTCACAGAATTTTGGGCTTATATAGTATACCACAAAAACCCATTCCCGTCAATTGACAGGAATGGGTTTTGCAAGCCGGTTACCGGGATATACGGGTTCAAAGAAAATAGGCTCTGGTGTTGGCGTTTCGGCCCTGGCGGTCGGTGACGGTGAAGCGGATATACGCCTGATTTTTGGGGAGCTTGAAGACGGCGTGGGTAACCGCCTCCCCATTTTGTTCCATCACGATTCCGCCGAAAGGCCGGTGGGAGGTTCCCATGGAAACCGATCGGGCGGGGGAACAAATCAGATGGACCTCCTCCCCTTCCACGTAGAGACTTTCGATCAGGGGTCCCTGGGAGGCATAGAAGTCCCCGTTTTCCAGTGCGGTTATAACATTTTCATAGGTAAGCGATTCTGCCCCGATCATGGTAAATCCGCCGTAGCGGTCACAGCGGGGGCTGTCATCGGGCATTTTGCCATGGCAATCGTCGGCGGCAATGGCATAAAGCCGATGGCCCCGGCGGAGCATATCGTCGTACATGGCGGGGTTGTAGTCGTAGACCCCGCTTCCGGCGAAGGAGATATGGTTGTAGATTTCCATGGCGAAAAGGCCCTGGAGTCTGCCGAAAAATTCCGGGCTTTCCATGGAATACTGGGGATGGTTCAGGCTGACCAGGAATCCGTTTTCCCGGGCGGTATCGATGACCTGCTGCATGGCTTCCAGGGTGTAATACCGTTCAAAATCTCCCCCCACACGTTTTGCGATGGGAGCCCGCCACTTTTCCCCGTGAATCACGTACTTGGGATCGAAGCATACCTGGGTGACGTTGTGGGGATCCCTGGCGAAAAGATTGAGCTCGATGGTCCGGCTGGTGAAATAATCCTCCTTCTCCACAAAGGCATACTCGGTGGCGGTAATGGGAAGAAAATCGGGGTCGGCCAGGTCGGAGTGATCCACCAGAAGCTCGTGGTCGGTGTAGGCAAGGATGCTGTACCCATGGGCTTTGTAGCGCTCCTTCAGCTCCAACGGGGTCAGGCCGCCGTCGGACACGGTGGAGTGGGCATGGAGATTGGCTTTATAGTAGGTTTTTTCTGGCAAAAGGTGACGTTTCATTTTGCTCTCTCTCCTTTTTCATTCTTCGGTGAGAATTCGTCTTGCCTCCCGATATTTTGCCAGGCGGGCTTCCTTGATGTCGCCGTAGTGGAGGCGGGTGGTATCGCTGTTGTGGGCCAGGTCGGCAAGCTTCACGGCGGTGGCAAGCCGGTTCCCCTTCATGGCCCGGACGTAGTCCAGGTAGGGCACCGCTTCGTCGTGGGTCAGGAGCATGACCGCCTCCACCACCGCATCCGGGAAGCCATGCCGGCGCAGGTCAGCTTCGGTGCAGGCGGTATCCTCCACCAGGTCGTGGAGCAGGGCCACGGTGGTGGTGAGTTCGTCCTCCATCTGCTCCGCCAGGTGGATGGGGTGAAAAATATAGGGAATGTCGCTTATATCCAGCTGACCGTGGTGGTAGTGGTAGGCAATGCGCATGGCCTTTTGCGTCATTTCGGTATAGATCATGGTTCATCTCTCCTTATCAAAGGTGATTTTGGGAAGCGACCAATGATAATGGGCCGCAAGCAGACGGACGAGAATGGTGGCGCCCACCGAAAGGAAGGTGCCAAGTACCCTGTAGGGAGTGGCTGTGCGGAAAAGGTAGTAGACGATGCTCCCCAGGATGGAGGCCACGGCATAGATGTGGCGGGTAAGGATATAGGGCTTTTCGTTCACCAGAACGTCCCGCAGGACGCCGCCCCCTACCCCGGTCATGACCCCCATCAAAAGGGTCAGGAGGAAGTTGTCCCCAAAACCGGCTTCCACCGCCACCTCCGCCCCGGTGACCGAAAAGGCCGCCAGGCCGATGGCGTCGAACACCACGTTGATGCTTTCCACCTTTTTCTGCAGATCCTGGAAGCGCCGGGCATTGACCCAGGCCACCACGAAGACCATAACCCCGGTGAGCATGGCCACCAGCAGGGTTTCGGGGCTTTCAAACACACGGGGCGGGGTGTGCCCCAAAAGCAGGTCCCGCATGATCCCGCCGCCCACGGCGGTGATGGAGCCCACGATGATGACCCCAAACAGGTCCAACCCGCTTCCGATGGCCACCAGGGCCCCGGAAACCGCAAAGGCCACCGTGCCGATCCATTCCATGCCGTATATCAAAAGCTCGCTAAGCATAGACTCCTTCTCTCCTTACCCCTTCAGGTTGTAATAGCGCACCTTTTTGGGTTGAATATCCTTCCAGCGGGCCCGTTCATCCCGGTTTTTGGGGTTTGCCACAATGATTTCGCTGAGATAGCCCGGGTAGTCCCGAAGGGAATCCAGGTTTTCCACCCGGCAGTCGTACATACCAAGGCAACGGAATTCCCTTCGCCGCTGGCCAAACAACAGGTCCAGATTGGGGAGAGTCGCCCCCTCCAAAAAGAGCATCCGAAGCTCCGGCAGGTCGGTAACAAAATCCAGATCGGTGATCCCCTGGGCATGGTAGAGATTCAGGTCCCAAAGCCTCGGGAAAAGGGACAGCACCCCGTAATCCGGCAGGGGGCAAAAGGCATAGAACCCCACCACCTTCAGGGCGGCCAGTTCCTCCATCAGGCCTCCGTCCAGCAGGTCCCCCGGTTCCAGAAAGACGTCCGGGGTCTTCATGTTGAAGGCGTTGGTATCGTAATACCAGGGCACGTGAATCGAGCCCACCGGCTCCCCGGTTTGGGTGACCCCGATGGCCATCCAGTCGGAGGTGCGGTTTTTGAGTTTTTCCAGCTGACTTGGAATCATATTACGCCTCCCCCTTCATCATGCCCATCAGCATTTCCCCGGAGGTGTGCAGGAGTTTGAGATAATCGGGGGCAAGGGCCCGGGGAAGCCGGTCGTAGACCAGTTCGAAGGTCAAATCCCCGGTGTAGCCAATGGCGGCAAAGGTTTCCATCAGCTTTTTCCAATCGGTGTCCCCCATGAAGGGGAAGGTATGCAGGTCTTTTCCGTAATAATTGTCGTGAATATGGGTGGAGATAACCCGTTTCCCGGCGATTTTCAAAAGGTTTGGCTGGCTTACGCCATACTGCACCTTGGCGTGGCCCGAGTCCCAGCAGATGCCCACCGTGGGGGATGCATAAAGATCCACCAGGGCACAAAGCTCCTCCACCAGGGAGCAATGCCGGGGCTTTTCCAGGGGGTCCATGTCCTGGAATACCGTTTCGAAGGCCACTTGCATGCCGTTTTGCCCGGCAAATTCCACCACCGGGGCAAACAGGCGGTAGTTGAATTCCCGGGCGGCTTCCCGGCTGTAGGCCCTTTCCCCAAAGGGGAATTCGTCCCCGTGAACCACCAGAATGGGACTTCCCATGATTTTGGCGCATTTTGCCGCGGCCATCAGGCGCCGGGCAAAGGGTTCATAGTCCTCCCCCTTGTATCGGTTGTAGGGCAGGTGGCTCTGATTCACCTTGATTCCGGCATCCGAAAGGTACTCCGCCACCCGGTTGGCTTCCGCCGCATCCTCGGTGCCAAAGTCCAGCCGGGTGAATCCGGCATCTGTTACAAGACCGATGGCTTCCAGAATATCCCGGTCGGCTTCCCACACCGCCGCCTTTTGAAAATGTTTGGGATTGATGGAAAGATACATGGCGAGCTCTCCTTACTTTTTTTCTTGACCCGCAAGTTCCGGGTACTTTTTCCGGAGCATGTGGCTGGTGTAGGGAATATCCCGGGCATCCCGGGCGGAAAGCCAGCGCACCAGACCGAAGCACCTGACGTACAGGAAGCACAAAAAGACCACAAAGACCAGGTTGGCCAGGATGGAATCCATGGTACAGCAGAAGTCGTAGAACCCATGGGCCAGCACCGGCACAATGATGGTAAGCTGTTTGTAGTTTACCCCCGAGAAAAGCACCTTTTTTGCCACCCTCCCCTGCTTTTGCAGTTTGAGCTCCCGCAGACGGGCCAGGTCGTACACATGCCACAGGCTGTAATAATAACCCATGATAACCCCCAGGAACATGTGGGTGGGCACCGCCGTCAGGGCCCGGAGAATGGCGTTTTCAAAGCCGTATTGGGTTACGTAGAGAATATTTTCGAAGGCGGCAAATCCAAGGGATACGAACACGGCGTAGATCATGCCGTCGAAGAGGGAATTGAAGTCCTCGTTTTTGCGGGTTGCCATGCGAAGGACGAAGTATTTCAGCCCCTCCTCCACCAGAGCGATGCCGATGAAGTTTTTGGCGGCATGCAAAAGCAGTGTCCGCCCCAAAAACAGGCTTTCAAACAGCCCAAGCAGCCACTCTTCCAGCTTGGCCGCCGGGAAGCAGATGATGACCCCCAGAAAAAACAGTCCCGCAAGCAGCCCAAGTGGTTCTTTTTCCACCCGGTCCTTCCGGTAAACGTAAACGCAAAGCAGGATTGCGGGCAGGAGCGCCGCCCCAATCAACAAAATATCATTCATTTCGCCACCTCCAACGTATGCATTATAGCACAAGCCATC
>JAFYNU010000420.1 GCA_017547975.1 Clostridia bacterium | reverse complement strand
TGGAAAATGCCGTCAAAAAGCAACATTCCCCCAACGGTTTCTCCGTTGGGGGAATGAAAAAGCTTATTTCAGGTTCAGGGTACCGTTTGCGGCACCGGACAGGTAAGCGTTGATAAACCCATCCAAATCCCCGTCCATAACAGCGGAAATGTTGCCGTTTTCGTAATCGGTACGGTTGTCTTTTACCAGGGTGTAGGGCATGAAAACGTAGGAACGGATCTGGCTGCCCCATTCAATGAGCTTCTGCTCGCCCTTGATGTCTTCGATCTTGTCCAGGTGCTGCTTGATCTTAATTTCCACCAACTTGGAACGGAGCATGCGCATGGCAACTTCACGGTTTTGGACCTGGCTGCGTTCATTCTGGCAGGCCACGATGATGCCGGTGGGCAGGTGGGTGATGCGGATGGCCGATTCGGTCTTGTTGACGTGCTGACCGCCGGCACCGCTGGAACGGTAGGTATCCACCTTCAGGTCTTCGGGGCGGATGACAACGGCGCTGTCGTCCTCAATATCGGGGGTGACTTCCACGGCGGCAAAGGAGGTGTGGCGGCGCCCCGAGGAGTCGAAGGGGGAAACACGGACCAGACGGTGTACGCCGGCTTCACACTTGAGGTAACCGAAGACGTTTTCGCCTTCGATCATCACGGCGGCGGACTTGATGCCCGCTTCGTCCCCATCCTGGTAGTCCAGGGTCTTGTGGCTAAAGCCCTTGCGTTCCGCCCAACGCAGGTACATACGGTAGAGCATCTGGGCCCAATCCTGGGCTTCGGTGCCGCCGGCGCCGGCGTGGAAGGAGATGATGGCGTTGTTGTTGTCGTATTCGCCGGAAAGCAGGGTCTCCAGGCGTTTCTTTTCAATGGCTTCGGTTAGGGAAGCGAAGGATTCCTCCACTTCGGAAAGCAGGGATTCGTCGTTCTCCTCATCTGCCAAAAGGATCAGGGTCAAAAGGTCGTCCTGACGGGACAGAAGGGAGTTGTAGGAATCCAGCTTGGTTTTGAGGGCCTTGGTGCGGATCAGAACCTTCTGGCTGTTTTCCAAATCATTCCAAAAGCCGTCGGCTTCGGTCTGCTTTTCAAGATCAGCCAGTTCGGCGGTGGCGGCTTCAATGCCCAGCGAAATGCCAAGCTCCTTGATCTCGGGCAATAAGGCCTGGGTCTTCAGGCGGTATTCATCGTACTGTATCATATCAATTCTCCGTAAAAATAAGATAAATGGTTCTGTGAAATCGGGAAGGTCACAAATTACGTACTACCCTTTATTATACTGAAAAAAGTGTGGTTTGTAAAGGGGATAATTTGCCAAAAGAAGGAAAACGGCAACAAAAAACCGGGACGAAAATCGTCCCGGTTTTGTTGGTTCAATATAAAGCTTACGGATGAATGGTGATCTGCTTGATGGAGTGGCAGAAATCGTGAACGCCGCCCTGGTCGGAACCGAAAGCAACGTAGGTGGGATAGCTGTCTTCAACAACCAGAGTCTTGTTCTGGATCCAGCCGATGATGGTGCCGTCGCCGAGGGAGATTTCCTTATCGAATTCGAACAGGTCGGGCATGTTGTTGTGTTCCACGGTGATGGAGGAGAAGTCGGTGACACCGATTTCGGTGAGAACGTCGGCAAACTTAACGCCTTCCAGAATCAGGGTGGTTACCTGGGGAGCGCCTTGAGCCTTTTCGTTTTCGAACTGATAGGCGGAGATGTAGGTCTTGGTGAGCTCGTGAGCTTCAGCCTGAGCCAGGGTGTAGGTGACGGTTTCGCCGGTGGCTTCGATCAGGATGGGGATGCTCCAATCGAGTTCTTCCAGGGTCATAGCCTTCTTTTCGGCTTCGAGCTGGTCGGGGGTGGTGCCGGTGCAGCTGGCGAACATGGCGCAGAGCATCATGGCGAGGAGAACGACAGAGATAACACGCTTCATACTGAGTAATTCCTTTCTCAAATTATACAGGAATTTTACCATAAACTGTCGCGGAAGTCAAGCGAAACTTGTACAAATTGCAAAAGGCATTTTTGTGACAGGTGAACAATTCTTTATTGAAGAGAACCATCCCGATGACTGCGGGAGAAGATAAACCCGAAGTAAATGAAGCACAGAATGATTTGCACCAGGGAGGAAGAGGGGGTGGCGAGACCGATGTGGAAAATGCCCGCCCATTCCTGGCGGCTGATCCAAAAGCTCAGGGGAAGTCGAACGCAGAAGGCTCCCACGATTCCCTGGAGCATAACGAACATGGTACTTCCGGTTCCATTGAAAAAGCCGATGAAGCAGAATAAGAAGGAGGTCAGAAGGCAGTCGATGGCGTAGGCTTTCAGGTATTCCCAACCGGCAACCACAACGGCGTTGTCCCGGGCGAAGAGCCCCGCCAGAAGATCCCCGTGAAAGAAGTTCAGGTATGCCATCAGAACACCCACTGCCAGGGAGGAGACAATGCCGTAGAGGAGTGCTTTTTTGGCCCGCTCTGGCTTTCCGGCTCCCATGTTTTGGGCCACAAAAGCCGACATGGCCTGGGAAAAGGCAGAGGGAACCAGCATGACGAATCCGCAAAGCTTTTCGGCAACTCCAACACCTGCCGAGACGATGACTCCCATGCCGTTGACGATGGCCGTAATGGCAAGGAAGGAAAGAGTGACCAAAAGCTCCTGCAGGGCAATGGGTACCCCAAGCTTCAAAATGGCACCAATGCGTTCTTTGTCGCCGCGTACGTCTTTCATGGTGAAGGAGAAGGGCAAGCTACGTTTGCGTATAAAAAGGAGGGAGAGAAGTACGCTGAAAGCCTGGGCAAATATCGTGGCGATGGCTGCCCCAGCGGCACCCATGTGGAACACCGCCACCAGGAGCAGGTCACCGGCGATATTGAGTACGCAGGCAATGGCTACCGTGATCAGGGGAACCACCGAATCTCCCAATCCCCGGAAAATGCTGCCCAAAAGGTTGTAGGCTACGATGAAGACGGCTCCCATAGAGCAGATACGGATGTAATCCACCGTCTGGTCAAAGGCTTCGGCGGGAGCGTGCATCAGGGTGGCGGCTCCGGGGGAGAAAACTGCCATAACGATGGATAACGCCACCGCCAGAACGCCGAACAGAAAGATGCCGCTTCCCACCACCTGCCCGGCTTCCTTGGGATTCCCTTCGCCGATCTTGCGGCCCACAAGCACCGTCAACCCCATGGAAAGGCTGGTGATGACTACTGTGACGGTATGCATGACCATGGATCCGGTGGAAACTGCCGAAACGTCCGCCGGGGAGGAAAACTGGCCCACCACCATCAGGTCCACCGCACCATACATGGTTTGTAAGAGAAGTGCCAGGAGAACCGGGAAAGCAAAGCGGATCAGGGGCGAAAAAATGGGTCCCTGGGTGAATGAAATCTGTTTTTTCAAGTGGTCTCCTCCTTAAAAAAGCCGGATAAGAACCGGGCGAATCCCAGCATCTTATCCGGCGAAATCACATGGTGAATTGCCCTTGGATGAACGGTTGCATTGTAGCAAATCGGGGTGGGAATGTCAATCGGTTATTCTGCCTCTTCCTCCAGGGCTTCAATATAAAAGCTTACCGGACGGAATCCGTCGTTGCAGGAAATCATCGCGGATTTGGGATTTTTCATCCACCCGTCATAAATTCCGGTTGCTCCGTGGGAAAGGGCTAAAACGAAGGCCGACATACTTTCCCAGGCGGAAAGGCAAAGCCCCTCCGGTTTTACACAGCCGTTGGCAATGAAAACCTGGCCTTCCTGCATATTGCAGGGGTGTTCCTGGGGATTTTCGTAGCTGGCCGAAAGGTCGGGGTAGCTTGCCACCCGCATAACGGTGATACGGCACTTCTTCATGGGACAGCGCCTCCTTTTTTCTCATTCGGCGATGGGGTGGCGGGCAAGGAAATCCTTCACGAAGGCGTCGTCGTTCAGGTGGGGGTACATGGCGTAGACCCGTTCGATTTCCTCCGCCTGGCCGGGAGAAAGGACTTCCTCCGGATTCAGGCAACGGATGCTCTTCACCAGGCCCTGACGGCGCAGAATTTCGTGCATACCGGGGATACAGCCTTTGAAGGCGTTGGCGGCGTCAAAGAAAACCGCGTTGCAGTCGGTTATCTCGGCAGCCAGGGTCAGGTAGTCGTCGGTGGCAGAGGCAGTACGGAGTTCCTCAAAGAGTTCCACAACCTTGCGGGTCCAAACCGACCAGTGGCCAAGCAGGCCGCCCCGGAACCGGTTGGTATAGGTCACCCCATCCACCGTGAAGCGGTAGTTGGTCAAAAGGTCCACCACGATGTTGTCGTCGTTGCCGGTGTAAAGGGCGATTTCGTCGGCCCGGCCCGACAGGGTGATGGCCCGCATGACGTCCAGGGTGGTGTAGCGGTTGAAGGAGGCGCATTTGATGGCCTTCAGGTTGGGAATCCGAGCCAGTTTGCACCAGAAATCGTAGGTGAAAACTCTGCCTCCCACGGCTGTCTGCAGGTAGAAGCCAATAATGGGTAAAACTTCGGCTACCTTCCGGGCACGCTCCAGCATTTCTTCTTCGGAAAGGCAGGCGAGTCCCCCGGGGCTCA
>JAFYNU010000419.1 GCA_017547975.1 Clostridia bacterium | reverse complement strand
GGGGTGAGGTGTTGCTCCATCGGGTTGCGCCGGGGCACTTTTCCTCGGTGACCTCCCTCCTGGAGGCGGCCGGATGCAGGGTGAAAGCCGAAAAAGACCGGCTCCTTATCGCACGAACCGGGGAACTTTCCCCCTTTTATTCGGTCAAAACCATGCCCTATCCCGGATTCCCCACCGATGCCCAGGCGATTTTGCTTGCCACCGCCATCCGGGGAAAGGGGATTTCTGCCTTCACCGAAACGATTTTTGAATCAAGATTCCGCCACGTTTCGGAACTGCGGCGCATGGGTGCCGACATTCGCCTCTACGGCAAAAGCGCCCTGGTATTTGGCAAAGAAACCATTCGGGGAGCCCGGGTTTCGGCCCACGACCTGCGTTGCGGTGCGGCGCTGGTCGTGGCGGCACTGGGAGCCCAGGGGGAGACCCAAATCGACAATATGCAATACGTGGCACGGGGTTACGACGATATGCCATCCCTCCTGAACCGGGTGGGTGCGAAGATCACCGTGCTTTGAGATAGGAAAGGATTACAAATGAGAAATAATTATAAAGGCATGCAGGCTGCCCGGTCCGGCAAGCGTTCCCGTCACTCGTCGGCCGGTCAGTCCCGCAAGGAAAAACGGGATATTCGCAACAGCCGCCATTTCGGTATGGGTTACGCCATACTGACCTTCTTTGCGGTGTTTTTCATTCTGGTGTTTGCCTTCGTGCTGTTTTTCAAAACCGAAACGGTGGTGGTCAACGGCAACGAGCACTATTCCGACCAGGAAATTCTGGAAGCCAGCGGTCTTTCGGTGGGAGATAACCTGTATTTGTTTAACAAATACGGCCGTATCGACAATATGTTCGGCAAGCTTTCCTACCTGGAAGAGGTACGGATCCGCCGCAAGCTTCCGGGTACCATCACCATTGAGGTGGTGGAAACCTATGCCCGGCTGGCGGTGCATGCGGAAAGCGGCATCTGGCTGATTTCCCCGGATGGGAAGATTCTGGAAGAGGGGGTCGGTGAGGAGCAGTTGTCCGGGCTTTCCAACGTGTACGGCCTGCGGCTTGAAAAGGCCAAGGAAGGGATTCTACTTGACACCCAAAACGAACAGGGGGCAACTGCCCTGTGTGCCTTGCTGGAAGCCGTGTCGAAGAATCACATGCTGGAAAAGCTGGGGGACGTGGACCTGACGGCGGAATACGACATCCAGTTTACCTATGACAACCGATTCCTGATAAGCACCGGTATGCCCGAAAACCTGGAACGCAAGATGATTTACCTGGAAGAAATGATTCGCAAGCTGTCGGTTACCGACGTGGGGTATATCGAGCTTGGTGGCGACCAGCTTCGCTTCATTCCGTCGGCAAAAGCTCCGGTTTTGAACACAGAAAATAAGGAAGTGGAATGGCTGGGGGACTACGATACCTCCCGGATTCCCACCACGGAAGAGACCGCCGAGCCCTCCACCGGGGAGACAACGGCTGAAACCGAAGTAACCTCATCCGTCGAACCAGAAACCGAAATGAGCCCCTCCACCGACCCGGAAACCGAAACTGCCGCGCTGCCGGAGCCGGAAACCGAGCAGGAAAGCCAAACCGAGAAGGTTCCGCCCCCTGCATTGCCCATTGGATAGGAATTTTACAAGAAAAAAATCAGAAATCGAGCAAAAAATTTCAATTTAGCTATTGAAATTTTTGCAGAAATCAAATATACTATATAGAGATATCATTGGAAGGGGAAAGACCTTTACACCGGGAAACCCAGCATGGGGGACGGAAAGGGATGCCTCTTTCCGGGGGGGATCCCTCCCGAATGACTTGAACACAATCCATCATGATGAATAGAACAAAGGAGAAGAGATTATGTTACCTTTTGAAATTGATGCTGGCTACGTTTCTCCGGTGAATATTAAAGTAATCGGCATTGGCGGCGGCGGCAACAATGCGGTCAAGCGCATGGTTGAGCTGGATATGCAGAGCGCCGAATTCATTTCCATCAATACCGACAAGATGCAGCTGGATCACACCCAGGCCAACGTGAAGCTCCAGATTGGTGAGAAGTTCACCCGCGGCATGGGCGCCGGTTCCAAGCCGGATATCGGCAAGAAGGCTGCCGAAGAAAGCATTGAAGAAATCACCGATTCCATCAAGGAAGGCGATATGATCTTCATCACCGCCGGCATGGGCGGCGGCACTGGTACCGGCGCTGCTCCCGTGGTGGCAGAAGCCGCCAAGCAGATGGACAAGCTGACCATCGGTGTTGTCACCAAGCCCTTCAAGTTCGAAGGTACCAACCGTATGCGCCAGGCCGAAGCCGGCATCAAGGAACTCTACAAAAACGTGGACTCCCTGATCGTTATCCCCAACGAACGGCTCAAGTACGTGACCGACCAGAAGATTTCCATGCGCAATGCCTTCGAAATCGCCGACGACGTTCTCCGCCAGGCCATTCAGAGCATTTCCGACCTGATCAACGTGCCCGGTGTCATCAACCTGGACTTCGCCGACGTTTCCTCCGTCATGAAGAATGCCGGTTACGCCCATATGGGTGTTGGCCGCGCCGCCGGTAAGGACAAGGCGGAAGAAGCCGCCAAGATGGCCATCTATTCCCCCCTGCTGGAAACCTCCATCAAGGGTGCCAAGGGCGTTATCATGAACGTATTCGCTTCCTCCGACATCAGCTTGGACGAAGTGGACCGTGCCGCCTCCATCGTGGAACAGGAAGCCGATCCCGAAGCCAACATCATCTTCGGTGTGGCCTTCGACGATTCCCTGGAGGATGAAATCCGCATTACCCTGATTGCCACCGGTTTTGACGATGGTGATTCGGCTTACGTGCCCGATGGGGATGCGGTTCCTGCAGCTGCCAAGACCACTCAGCCCGCCGAAGGCGAAGCTGCTGAGGGTGCTGAAGCCGGCGAAACCAAAAAGTTCGACAAGGTAGCCCAGCCCGCCGCCGAGGAAGAAAAGGAAGAGCAGGACGATATGGAAAAGCTCTTCAAGTTCTTCAACGCAACCACCTGAGTTGACGAAACAACCGAATAAATTAAGACCATCCTGTTGCACCCTGCGGCAGGATGGCTTTTTGTTTGGCTAGAAGCGGGGCTCTTCCTGCATAGGAGCTTGTGAGAGCGAGAAGGTCCACCGATGCAAAGCGTCGGTGGCGGGACGATGTGGGCATCGTCCCCTACATGATCGGCCGCTCCGACGGCCGATCGCAT
>JAFYNU010000418.1 GCA_017547975.1 Clostridia bacterium | reverse complement strand
GCGTACTTGGTCTTCAGCGGGTAGAAGGTTCCGCTGGCGGAAGCTTTTTCGAAACTGGTAAGAATTTCGAGAACATGGTGCTGCTGGGTCATGTCGGCACGCCAGGGACGGCCGGTTTCAATGGCCTTTGCCATATCCGCCAGGCCCAGGGCCCGGGAGTTTTGGGCGTAGTCGAACATCAGGGGGATCTCCTTGTAACCGGGGTAGGGGTCTACCACGATCTTCCGGTAGCCCGGGTCGGAGGTGGGGGCGCCCACACCGTCCTCGGGGCGGTAAAGGAGAATGGGACCGCCGAAGGTGTTGGGGTCGGGGACCACCAGGGTACCCTTGGTGCCGTAAACCTCAAAGCGGGCGGAGTTGGTGTAGTGTACGTCGAAGGTGGTGAAGATGGAGGCAATGGCCCCGGAGGAGAAGAGGATGTTGCCCGCCAGGTAGGTGTCCACATCCACTGTGACGGTTTCCCCATAGTGGGGCTTGGAGGTGATCAGCCGGGTGTCGAAGCTCTTCTTGGTCAGGGCGGTGACCCCCTTGGCTTCCCCAAGGAGCTGTACCAGGGCGGTGACGTAGTAAGGGCCCATGTCCATCATGGGGCCGCCGCCCCGCTTGTAGTAAAATTCGGGATCGGGATGCCAGGATTCGTGACCGTGGCAGATCATGGCCACGTTGGCACCCACCACGTCGCCGATGACACCGTCGTCGATCAGCTTGCGGCAGGTCTGGATGCCGGCCCCCATGAAGGTGTCGGGGGCGCCGCCCAGGTGGAGCCCCTTTTCTTTTGCCAGGGCTACCAGCTCGTCGGCCTCATCCATGTCCACCGCCAGGGGCTTTTCGGAATAGACGTGCTTGCCCGCAAGCAGGGCGGCCTTGGTGACCTCGTAATGCTCGTAGGGGCGGGTCAGGTTGAGAACCACGTCCACTTCGGGGTCAGAAAAGGCTTCGTACATGTCGCTGTAGATCCGGGGGGAGGGGGCGTCGGCACCGGCGGCAATGTAGTCCTGCACCTTGCGCCAGCCTTCCTCCGCCCGGGAGGGGATCAGGTCACACAGTCCCCGCAGTTCGATTTCCCGGAAGGTGTTAGTGATGTTGTCCAGATAAATTCCGCTGATGGCGCCTACGCCGATCATGGCAATGCGGATCATAGGGAATCCCCCTTTTTATTTCAAAATGTTTTTGAGAGCGATGTTCTTTTCCTGGGTGACCTCCCGCAGGGTGGTGGAGGTGCCTTCCCGGCCCAGCCCGGAGTGCTTGTAGCCGCCGAAGGCCTGGTGGACCGAGCGGTAGTCGCCGGTGCCGTTGATGACGCAGGTGCCCGCCTGAACCTTGGTGGCAAACTTCATGGCGGTCTTCATGTCGGCGGTCATGACGGTGGAAGCCAAACCGAAGGAGGTCTGGTTGGCAATTTGCAGGGCTTCGTCAAAGGTCCGGAAGGAGATGATGGGGAAGAGGGCGGCAAAGACCTCCAGGTCCTTTGCCACGTCGTTTTCGGGGGACACGTCGGTGAGGACGGTGGGCCACACGTAAGCACCCTCCCGCTTGTTGCCCAGGAGGACGGTGGCGCCCTGGTCGATGATGTGGGCAATGTCGGCCATGGCGGCGACGGCGGCCTTTTCGTTGATCAGGGGTCCCATGTCGTTTGCGGGGTCGGCGGGGTTGCCAAGCTTCAGGGCCGACAGGGCTTTCACCAGCTTTTCGGCAAAGGCATCCTTCACGCTTTCGTGGACGATGTAGCGCTTGCTGGCACAGCAAACCTGGCCGGCGTTATGGGCGCGTCCGCCGATGGCTTCGGTTACGCAAAGATCCAGGTCGGCATCCGGGAAGATGACGAAGGGGTCGTTGCCGCCCAGTTCCAGGAAGGTGCGGCGGATTTCCTTTGCACCGCTGGCCAGCAGGGAGGAACCCACCTCGGTGGAGCCGGTGAAGCTGACGGCGTCCACAAGCTTGGTTTCTTCCAGCCACTTGCCGATTTCCCGGCCGCTGCCGGTGATCAGCTGCATAACTCCGCCGGGGACACCGGCTTCCCAAAGGAGCTCGGTGAGCATGGTGGTGGCCAGGGGGGTGTCGCTGGCGGGCTTGGCGATGACGGCGTTGCCGGTGATCAGGGCCGGGGCGACCTTGTGGGCGTAAAGCTCGATGGGGAAGTTGAAGGGGGTGATGGTGACGATGGTGCCCAGGGGCTCGTGCACTGTGAAGATGATGTCGTTTTCGGTTCTGGCTTCGGCCTTCAGGGGAATGGTGTTGCCGTACATGTGGTGGGCGGCTTCGGTGAAGGTTTCAAACACCATGCACAGGGTCAAAACCTCGTCCCGGCATTCGTCGATGCGCTTGCCCCCTTCGGCGCAGGCGGCCTGGGCAATTTCTTCCACGTGCTCTCTCACCAGGGCGGTATATTTGTAAATGATCTCCGAACGCTTGTAGAAGGGCATGTCGGCCCAGGCGGGCTGGGCGGCCTTGGCGGCCAGGGCGGCACGTTCGAAGTCGCAGGCTTCCCCGGCGGGGACGGTGCAGACCACCTCACCGGTGGCGGGGTTGATATTGTCAAAAGTCTTTCCGGAGGCGGCGGGAACCCGCTGTCCGTTGATGAGCATAAGCATAGAGGGTACCTTCCTTTCGGGATGTAATTGGGTTGATTCTATTTTACAATATTCCACCGGGGGATGCAAGGGGAAAGTGGAAAATTGACAATGGAAAATGGATAATGGGAAATTGACAATGGACAATTTTGGTGCGCGCCGCAAAACGGCGCGTGTTTTTTGTGTGGGGGGCGTAGGGACGGGCGTCCGCGACGGCCCTGTTGCGGGCCGGGAGACCCGGCCCCTACGATGCGAAAACCGACCGGGTGCGGGCATAATGACCTGGTTTTGCGTTAGCAAAATTTTCGGGCCGGTGGGGCCCGAAAAAATG
>JAFYNU010000417.1 GCA_017547975.1 Clostridia bacterium | reverse complement strand
TGTCCTTGAAGGACACGTTGGTGATGGTGGCGTTTTCGATGTTCCCCTTGTTGGTTTCATAGCCTACTTCCATACTTTGGGCAATATCGGTCCAAATCTGAACCCGCTCGAATGTGATGTTATCACTGGACCTCTGGTAATTCTTTACCACCAGGGAGTCATCCCAGGAGCGAACGAAACAATCCTCCACGTGGAAATTCACGCAGGATTGCAGGGTGATACCATCCCCATTGGCACGGGAGGAAACAATCTTCACCCGATCCACCGTTACGTCGGTGGCAACGTAGCCCTGCAGAACCCAGCCGTTGGGGTTCAAGAGCATGAGCCCTTCCACTTCCACGTTGTTGGATTCGGAGATATTGATGGGAATTCGCACCACACGGTCGTTGGCGTCGCCGCCGTAAAGCGATCCGTCGATGATACCGCGACCCAATATCTTCACGTTTTCGGCGTGATCCACCAGAATCGACCCATGGATCACCGCTCCGCCGGCTACGTAGAGGGTCTGGCCGCTCTGGAGCTTGATGGAATCGGTTTTATATTCGCTAGGGCCATAGTAGATGATATTCTCACCACCCGCCGCATACTTTTCGGCATCCGGATCCGGCAGATTGGTGAAGATATGCATGGCACGCTTAAAGCTGTCGTTGAATTCCAGGGTATAGTCCCCCGGTTCGGTCAGGGTAAAGCTAACCGTATTTCCCGATACGGTCGGAACAATCCCCGCAGAAGTGGGCATGACCTTTGCCGTGGTAAGCTCCATTTCGGAAACCTCCACTTCCACAGTCACATGACCCTTAAAGTCAAAATAGACAACAGGAGTACGGGATTGGTTGGGCAACGCTCCCGATTCCAAATGGTCCAACGATACGTTGGTTTCATACACCGGTGTTTCGGCTCCGTTGACGGTAACCTTCATGGACGGCGAAAGCGCCAATTCCATGGGACGTCCCTTTTCGGTGGCGGTGGTCATGTGCTTTTCGGTGGCAATCTGCATTCCCTCCGGTGCTTCCCAAATCTCCACCACCGTATTCCGCACCCGGTACACTTGCCACGCTTTCCATCCGAAAAACACAGCAAGACACAGGGAAACCAGCAGAACAGCAACCGAAAGAAGCAGAAGCAGGTTCGCTTTTTTGTTTTGCAAGGCAATCCTCCCCTTCTCTGTGCTATTTTGATTGTATTACATCCATCCCAGGGTCTTCATCAGGAACACACCGGCAAACATGGTAAACATGGATGCCAGGGTGGTAAACACCACCAGCTGTCCCGCAAGCTCCCCGTCGCCGTTCATCTCCACCGCCATGGGGTAGGAGGAAATGGCCACCGGCGAACCAAACATGACAAACAGTACCGCAAGCTCCGCTCCGCCAAATCCCGCAAAATGGGCGGTTGTCAAAACGATCAGCGGCACCAGCACCATCCGCATGGAGGTGCCGAAAATGATATAGCGTAGCTGACGGCCCACCGCCTTAAACTCAAAGCTACCCCCAAGGGAGATCAGCGCCATGGGCGTGGCAAGCTTGGCAATGTCCGACAGGGTTTTGCTTGCCACCTGGGGCAAGGGCAGACCCGTAAGGTTGTATACCACCGCAATTGCGGCGGCCAGAATCAGGGGATTCAGCACCAGGTTTTTCACCAGGGCTTTCACGTCCACCTTTTTGGCTCCGCCCGAAAAAACAGTCAGGATCAAAACGGCGCTGACGTTGAAGATCACCACCACAAAGGGAATCATGGTGGAAGCAACCACCAGCCCCTCTTCCCCAAAGAGGTTTTCGCAAATCGGAATACCGATGTAAACGTAATTGGAGCGCACTGCGCATTGGAGCAAAACGCCCCGTTTTTTCGGATCCTTGGAGAAGCAAAGCACCAGGATCATACTGATTACCAGGGCCATAAGGAAGAGTACGGTAGCCCATAACATCAGTTTTCCCCGCAGTGCCTCCGAAAAGGATACCGAGTAGATGCTGTTGAAAATGGAAACCGGCAGAGCAACCTTGAAGCAGAGCCGATTGGCAATCTTATTGAAGTTTTCATTTGTCAAACCGACCCTGGTTAGAATAAAGCCAAGGGCGATCAATGCAAATAGCGGCACCAGGGCATTGACCGAAATCATCAGATTTTCTTTCATGTCAAGCTCACTCCCCGAAGATATCGGAACAATCCACCGCACGGTTTTCATCGGATGCCTGTCTTGCCCGCAGGGCTGTCCGGGTCACCCGCAATGCCCGCAGGGCGTCCTCCTTGGCATTGCCCTGCTGAATATGCGAAATGAAGTCCAGCACGCAGTTTGTGGGAGGAAGCAGTTCCAGTTCCCGTCGGGCTTCTTCATTTTCCAAATAGACCTTTTGGTGAATGGCTTCGATCATCCCCCGGGTCCCGGTCAGACGCAGACGGTCGTCATCGTGCCGGGCAGATCCGGTTGGCCGGAAATAGTCGGCAGAAACGGTTCCCACCGCACCATTTTCGAAGGTTAACAAAAGGGACGCAGATACCTCCAGGTCACCGTGCTCCCGATTGTGCTGACTGCTTGCGGAGGAGAAAATCGTTTTGGTCTTTCCGCCAAACTGCATAACCCAATCCAGGGCGTGGATCCCCACCCAGGGAATCAAACCGCCAAAGGTTTTACGATTTTTGTAAAACTCCGGACGGGTACCAAGCTTGTAGCTTTTCTGCCCGTGGAGCAGGCGAACTTCACCGATTTCTCCGGCTTTTACCGCCGCATCCATGGTGCGGTACCAGGAGGAGTTGCAAATACCAAACATGGCACCAAGCGTCTTACCGCTTTCCTGCCAGACGGCTTCCACGTCATCCAGCTCTTCCTCGGTCAGTGCCAGGGGCTTATCGGCAAACACGTTGGCACCGTAGGCAAGCGAAATAATCACCGCCCCCGCAGTACGATGGAACTCCGGGGTCACAGCCACCAGATCGGGATGCTCCCCTTCCAGCATGGCCTCCAGGGTTTCATATTCCTTCGCCTGGGGAAAGGCACTTCGAAGTCTTTCTATCCCTGCCTCCCCGGCTGTGGCAATTCCGCTGACTTCCAGGGAATCGTCCAATTCCAGTGCTTCCGACACGTAATTAAAGTGTCCTGCAGCACCGAATACACAAATCTTCATAGCCTACACCTCTTCAGGGCTCGGAAGACGAGCTTCCTTGAAGCACACCTTCAGGGTATCCTCCAATCCTGCTACGTAAACCATATCGGGCAGGGTTACGACCTTTTCGGGGCTGAAGGATTCCATGGTTTCACGATTTTCCCACAGGCTTTCCAAAAGTTCAATGTGCTTGATGGCGGCTTCCACCGGGCACACGTTTTCTCCCTTGCCATCAAAATAGGCAAAGGCCTTCTCCACCTTTTGGTCAAGTCCGTTGTTGTCCGACATACCGTAATCCACAATACTGCCATCGTTGCGAATCACTTCCAGTCCCTTTTCGGACCGACCGTTGCCGCCAAAATAGGCGGTAGCCTTTTCGAACTTATACTCAAAAATGGGATTCTGTACCTTTTCCCGTTTGATGGCGTGGGAAGCGCCAAAGAAAAGCTCCACTCCATCCTCTGTTTTACCCTTGAGCACCAGGGTGTCGTAGGTCTCAATGTCGTTGGCCTTACCGGCGAAGAAGGAAACGTCCCCCACCTTAGCGGCTTCGTAGCCCTTTCCGGCTACCCAAAGCATATTGAAGAGATAATGGGCAGTTGCGTTGGATGCAATGCTGTCAAAAATGGCACTACCGTCGGCGGCGTACTTTTTGCCGGCCCAACGGGTACCGCGGTTGTAGTAAGCAAAGTCACGGGGCCACAACACCAGCGATTTGGCGGAAAGGAGCTTACCGTAAAGCCCGGCATCGGCATCCTTTTTGAACTGAAGCATGGCATCGTTGGCCGACCACTGGAAGCCGATCACAAGTTTTTTACCGCTCTTATCCCGGGCAGCCTGGATCCGTTTGGCATCGGCTACCGATCCGGAGATGGGCTTTTCCAAAAGGACGTCACTCCCCGCCATCAGGCATACCTCGGTCTGGTGGGCATGGAGCATAATGGGGGTAGAAATGATGGCAATATCGGCAAAATCCTTTTCGTAAAACTCTTCGGGAGTCTGGTAAATCGGAATTCCGGCCTGGTAAATTCGATCCTTCACCCGGCTGTTTTCCACGTAGGGGTCAGCAATGGCATACAGCTTGGCATCCACCTGATCGCCATGCTCCAGAAGCATATCTACGTAGCCTGCACCATACCCTCCGCAACCAACAAGCAATACTTTTTTCATACCGTTTTACCTCCACGATTTTTCTTTCGTTTTT
>JAFYNU010000416.1 GCA_017547975.1 Clostridia bacterium | reverse complement strand
GCAGTGACGATTTTGAAGGTGGAACCGGGTTCATAGGCTTCGCTGATGACTCGGTTGCGCCACGTTTCGAACATCGCGTTGTTTGTGGCCGTGCTCTGTTGGTCTTCCGGCAGTGTCTCAATTTCGGCCTTGACCTCATCCGAAAGTGTCCTTGGATTGTTCAGGTCGTAAGAAGGGTAGGACCCGGAAGCCACGATGGCGGCATCCTTGATGCGCATAACCAAGCCGGTGGCACCTGCCGCATCATTATCCTTTGTGGCTTTTTCCAGGTATTTCATCAAAATATCCTGAACGTCATGATCCACCGTCAGCACCACGCCCAAGCCATCTTCCGAATCCAAATATTGCTCGTAAGAGAAGGGCATGGCCTCGCCATCCCGATTGCGAGCTGTGATGATACGCCCGGCCTGGCCCGAAAGAATGCTGTCGTAGGTGCTTTCCACCCCGTAAATTCCTTCCCCATCCGCATTGGTGTGGCCAATGACGTAGGAGGCGAAATCTCCGTAGGGGTAGTAACGTTCACTGGATGGGTAAAAGTCCACACCGGTAATGCCATGCTTATCGATATAATCCCGAAGCTGATCGGTAAGAGATTTATCCACGTTGCGGGCGACCACCTGATAGTACGACTCGGTTTTTCCGATTTTGACCAAAAGGCTATCATAATCCAGTTCCAGAAGCTCCGACATATAGCGGCACAGCGCTTCCTTGGCTTCCTGGGTTATTTTCGACATATTAGCGGGGGCAAAACATACGTGCTCCACCACCGTGCTGACCGCCACCTCATTCATATTGGCGTCGTAGATGGTACCGCGAACCGGAAGCAGGGTTACGCTACGCACCTGTTGTGAAATAGCCCTGGACTGGTACTCTTCATGACGAATAATTTGCACGTCGGTCAGATGGTACAAAAGGTATGGCAAAATCCCCCCTAACACGATACAAAGAATGATCAATACACGATTGAACATTTTTTGATCGGGTGCAAGGGAGACGTAGCTATTCTGATTGATTTCGTTTTTCTTTGCCCTTTTTTTCATATTCCTCCGAAATCAGAGTTCCCGGCCGTCACTGTACGGCGGGGATAGGTGTGGTTAACAAAACCCACTCTATTATACACCATATAGGGATAAAATGCAACCCGTAACCCCATATCATGGGTTTCCTCCAGGAAAATCGGGTCGGGTCGAAAATTCTGCCGGGCCATAATAGCAAGAGAAGGAAATGCCAAAGCATTTCCTCCCCTGTCGGTCATGCCCGACGAATTCTTTTTCATTGTATGCAATTTCTGCCATTCCTAACACAGAATTACAGGATAAACTCCAACGCCGTAGAAAGAGACTTCTTTATTTCATCAAACGCATTTTGGGCTGTCTCTTCTCCCAGGGTTACGTTCTCATCGTACGAAATGATGCTTTCCTCGGCTCCGTAGTCAATGTATTCCACATCGTCTCTGGTAATCTGATCCATATCATAACGGCGAATAAAGGAATCCAATTCTTCTTCGCTAATCTGCGAAAGAGTGAATTTCTTCATTTTGGAAATTTCCTCGTCGCAGGCCAGAATGGTATCCTTATAATCACTTACCTGCAGGGAAATTTCGGTCAAGGTCATATACTGAGAAACCAACAGCATATAAAGACCTGCCACCACCAGCAGAGCCGCCATCCATACAGGCTTGACCCGGCTTTTTTCCAGGGGTCTGGAGTGGGTACGAATACCGCGCTTGGGAGCGGGCTGAATTTCCCGTACTGGAGCTCTCTCTTCCTGGCGCTGCGGCTTACGGGCAAGATTATCCCGGTAGGAAGTATATTGATTTGTGTCGATGCGGATGGTTCTCTTTTCCATACCGGTTCTCCTTTTATCTTATTCTACGTAATCGGTTTTTTCGCTGACACGAAGCTTGGCGCTCCGTGCTCTGGGATTGGCTTCCAGCTCCACCTCTCCTGCTTCCAGGGGTTTGCGGATAACCGACTGCATTTTTGGCTTTTTGCCGCAAACGCAAACCGGAAATTCCTTCGGGCAGGTACAGCCGGTCTCCTTGTCCCGCAGAAAACTCTTGGTAAGCCGATCTTCCAGGGAATGGAAGGTAATGACTGCCAGCCGTCCGCCGGGCTTCAGGGTTTCATACGCGGCTTCCAGTGCAGTTGGCAGACCGGTCAATTCTCCGTTAACGGCAATCCTCAATGCTTGAAAGGAACGCTTGGCCGGATGCTTGTCCCGTTTCATCTTGGCGGGCATGGCTCTCGATATGATGTCCACAAGTTCACCTGTGGTTTCGATTTCTTTTTCCTGGCGTTCCCGTACGATAAAGCTTGCAATTCGGCTTGCGGCTTTTTCTTCTCCGTAATCCCGGAGGATTCTGGCAAGCTCACTTTCCGGAAGGCTGTTGACCAGGGTTTTAGCAGAAACCTCTTCCCGCCGGTCCATACGCATATCCAGGGGTGCATCCCCATGATAGGAAAATCCACGGGAAACATCGTCCAACTGATGGGAAGACACCCCAAGATCAAACAGGACCCCGTCTGCTTTTCCAAGTATCCCCTCGGCTTCGGCTACCGACCGCAGAGTATGGAAGTTGGCGTGAATCGCCTTGAAATTCGGATATTTGGCAAGTCTTGCGCTTGCCGCCGCAATTGCCTCGTCATCCCGGTCAATCCCATAAAGAAATCCCTTCGGAGACAGACGCTTCAAAATTTCTTCCGAATGTCCGCCGCCTCCCAACGTGCAATCCACGT
>JAFYNU010000415.1 GCA_017547975.1 Clostridia bacterium | reverse complement strand
GCCATACGGGGGACCGAGTATTTATCGGCCTGACGCCATACGGTTTCGGACTGGGGTTCGACGCCGCCCTTGGCACAGAATACCGTGACGGAACCGTCCAGTACGCGCAAGCTTCTTTCCACTTCGACCGTAAAGTCAACGTGGCCCGGAGTGTCGATGATATTGATACGGTTGCCATTCCAATGACAGGTGGTAGCAGCCGAGGTGATGGTAATACCACGTTCCTGTTCCTGCTCCATCCAGTCCATCGTAGCCGTGCCTTCGTAGGTTTCACCGATCTTATAATTCACCCCAGTGTAGAAGAGAATACGTTCGGTGGTGGTGGTCTTACCGGCGTCGATGTGCGCCATAATTCCGATATTTCTTGTTAAATCCAGAGGATACTGCCTTGGCATTGTCTGCTCCATATCCCGGCGGCAAAGATTTTTTCCACCGTACCCATGCTACCGCCGCGGCATGGGACTGTAAACAATTCAGTAAGGGTTAACTTACCAACGGAAATGTGCAAAAGCCTTGTTGGCTTCGGCCATCTTGTGGGTATCTTCACGCTTCTTAACAGCGTTACCGGCGTTATTGGAAGCATCCAAAATTTCACCGGCCAGACGTTCGCTCATGGTGCGTTCGCCTCTGTTTCTGGCATAGCTTACCAGCCAGCGGATTCCCAGGGTCTGACGTCTTTCGGGACGTACTTCCAGGGGAACCTGATAGGTTGCGCCGCCAACTCTGCGCGCCTTGACTTCCAGGGCAGGCATGATATTATCCATGGCCTGGAGATACACTTCAAGGGCGTTCTTTCCGCTCTTTTCAGCAACAATCTCAAAAGCATCGTAAACGATCTTCTGGGCTACACCCTTCTTACCATCATACATGATGCCATTGACGAGTTTGGTGACCTGAACGGAATTGTAGATAGGATCGGCAAGAACCTCTCTCTTGGGTACATTACCTCTTCTGGGCACTACTCTTCCCTCCTTCTTCAGGAATAAATTTAGGTACTCTGTCGGTGTCTTTCACACCAACCGTGTTTTGTGCCCGCAATATATATCAACGGGCATTTGTGCTCGGCTTACTTCTTGCAGGCCTTGGGTCTCTTCGCGCCGTACTTGCTGCGGGCCTGCTTGCGGTTAGCAACGCCCTGGGTGTCAAGCTTACCTCTGATGATGTGATAACGCACACCAGGCATATCCTTAACACGGCCGCCGCGAATCATGACCACCGAGTGCTCCTGGAGATTGTGACCTTCTCCGGGGATGTAGCTGGTGACTTCCATGCCATTGGTCAGACGTACACGAGCGATCTTACGCATAGCGGAGTTCGGCTTCTTAGGGGTATCGGTCTTAACAACGGTGCAGACACCACGCTTCTGAGGGGAGCTCAGATTGGTCTGTTCCTTGCGCAGGGTGTTGAGGCCAACCTGAAGAGCGGGAGTCGTGGACTTATTGGCAACAGACTCTCTGCCTTTTCTCACAAGCTGATTAAAGGTGGGCATTTTGTTCCTCCTTTCCCGTTTTTTGATATATATTGCAGTCCTTTCGGATTACAACCTTATTCGTACACAACCACACAGGCGGCTCCCACTTCGATTCCCGAAGCGCGGCCAAGTTCCCGCATGGTGTGCTCCTCGTCGGGGATGATACCTGCTTCTTTCGCAAGCTCCTTCAGGGGCTCAACCACCCCTTCGTAGGCGTTGCAGGCCAGGTAGACGGCAGTGACTTTATGGTCACGAAAAGCTTTCCGGGCTTCCTTCACCCCGACGGCGAAGTTTTTTCCTTCCAGTTTCATGGTTCCTGTCCTCCTGCTTCTCCGCAGATACCGGTTCGCAGTCAAATGCCGGAGTTCCCGGCATTTGACCACTTTTACTATTATATCCTAAAATTTGCAATTTGTCAATGAAAACCGTTTCTCATTCTTCAGATTCATCAGATTGCACATCAAAATCATCGTCATCGAAGAGGCTTTCGGTAGTTTCTTCCAGAGCTTCGGCAATGACTTCCTCATCGCTTTCGAAGAAGTTGTCATCGCTTTCCACCTCTTCCCCACCCTCTACGGGTGCAGGAGCGGGTTCTTCCTCTTCCTCATGGGCGTAGCAGGCAAGACCGGAACCGGCGGGGATCAATTTACCGATGATAACGTTCTCCTTCAGACCGGTGAGCGGGTCAATCTTACCATGGATTGCCGCCTCGGTAAGAACACGAGTGGTTTCCTGGAAGGATGCGGCCGACAGGAAGGATTCGGTGGCAAGGGACGCCTTAGTAATACCCAAAAGAATGGGAGAATACTCAACCAGAGCGTAATCGTTGCCATTTTCGTCCTTTTCACCCGCATCAATCTTAGCCTGGAGGCCTTCGTTGATGGTGAGGATTTCGTTCTTATCCACAGAGGAGCCGATCAGGAGTTCGGTGGAACCGTTGTTTTCCACACGAACCTTGCGCATCATCTGACGGATAATGACTTCAATGTGCTTGTCGTTGATGTCTACGCCCTGCTGGGAGTAGGCACGCTGGACTTCCTGAATGATGTAGTTCTGAACCGCTTCGGGACCGCGGGTACGCAGAACGTCCTGGGGTGCCAGAACACCTTCGGTGAGTTCGCGGCCCTTTTCGATGACGTCGCCTTCCTTGACCTTGATGCCGGCAGACAGGGGTACCTGATAGACCCGGGTCTCGCCGCCCTCGGCGTCGGTGATGATGATGTCACGCAGGGTGGGCTTTTTGGTTTCCTTAACCTGGACGGTACCGCCGATTTCGGCAAGAACCGCGGTTCTCTTGGGCTTTCTGGCTTCGAACAGTTCTTCAACACGGGGAAGACCCTGGGTGATGTCCTGTACGTCGCTACCGGCGATACCACCGGTGTGGAAGGTTCTCATGGTGAGCTGGGTACCCGGTTCACCGATGGACTGTGCAGCAATGATACCAACCGCTTCACCCATACCAATGGGATCGCCGGTGGCCAGGTTGGCGCCGTAACACTTGGCGCAAACGCCAACTTCACTGCGGCAGGTCAGAATGGAACGGGTCTTTACGCTGGTAATGCCCTTGGCGATGATGCGGTCGGCATCGTCGGAATCCATGAGCTTATCCTTGCTGACCAGAACCACACCTTCGTTTTCGGGATCCATCAGATCATCCACCAGGTAGCGGCCGATCAGACGATTCTTGAAGGGTTCAATGACCGAACGGGCGTCGGCGATTTCGGTAACGGTGATGCCGGAGTGGCAGCCGCAGTCGTCCTCACGGACGATGACCGACTGGGATACGTCAACCAGACGGCGGGTCAGGTAACCCGAGTCGGCGGTACGCAGAGCGGTGTCGGCCAGGCCCTTTCGGGCACCTCTGGAAGAAATGAAGTATTCCAGAACCGAGAGGCCTTCCCGGTAGTTGGACTTGATGGGGATTTCAATGGTCTGACCGGCGGTGTTGGCGATGTTACCGCGCATACCGGCCAGCTGACGCATCTGGTTCATAGAACCACGGGCACCGGAATCCAGCATCATAACGATGGGATTGTACTTATCAAAGCCTTCACGCAGGGCGCTGGTGACCGCTTCGGTGGTCTTTTCCCATTCGATGATGGAAAGGCGCTTGCGTTCGTCGGCGGTGATGAAGCCGCGCTTGTATTTGTTTTCGATGTTGATAACCTTCTTCTCGGTGGTTTCAACCAGTTCCTTCTTCTTTTCGGGAACCACGATGTCGGAAACCGAGAAGGTCAGAGCACCCTTGGTGGAGTACTTGAAGCCGAGAGCCTTGATGTTATCCAGCACTTCGGCGGTACGGGCAAATCCGAAGGTGGAGATGCACTTACCGATGATTTTACCCAGCTTGCCCTTGTCGCAGGCGAAGGTAATTTCCAGATCCAGGAAGGTTTCGGGGTTGGTGCGGTCCACGTAACCCAGATCCTGGGGAATCTTCTCGTTGAAGATGATCCGGCCCATGGTGCAATCCACCAGGCGGGTGTAGGTAACCCCATTCAGCTCGCCGGTGCGGCGGACCTTGATGGGAGAATGGATGCCAATGACACCGTTGTCGTAGGCCAGAACGGCTTCGTCAAAGCTGCCGAAGATCTTGCCGGCGCCTTCTTCGTCCCGGGTGATGGTCAGGTAGTAGGAACCGAGAACCATATCCTGGGAGGGGACGGCCACGGGGCGTCCATCCGAGGGCTTGAGCAGGTTATTGGCAGAGAGCATGAGGAAGCGGGCTTCGGCCTGGGCTTCGGCGGAAAGAGGTACGTGTACAGCCATCTGGTCGCCGTCGAAGTCGGCGTTGAAGGCGGTACAAACCAGGGGGTGCAGCTTCAGGGCGCGGCCTTCCACCAGCACCGGCTCAAAGGCCTGGATACCAAGGCGGTGGAGGGTAGGCGCACGATTGAGCATAACCGGATGCTCCTTAATAACCTCTTCCAGAGCATCGTACACTTCGGTACGGCCCCGTTCCACCATCTTCTTGGCGGATTTGATGTTGTTGGTGAGTCCGTCGGCACCCAGCTTCTTGATGACGAAGGGCTTGAAGAGTTCCAGAGCCATTTCCTTGGGCAGACCGCACTGGTAGATCTTCAGTTCAGGACCCACGACGATAACCGAACGGCCGGAGTAGTCCACGCGCTTACCCAGCAGGTTCTGACGGAAGCGGCCCTGCTTACCCTTGAGCATATCGGAGAGGGACTTGAGGGAACGGTTGTTGGGACCGGTAACCGGACGGCCGCGGCGGCCGTTGTCAAACAGAGCGTCAACAGCTTCCTGGAGCATTCTCTTTTCGTTGCGCACGATGATATCGGGAGCACCCAGTTCGAGAAGTCTTCTCAGACGGCTGTTGCGGTTGATAACTCTGCGGTAGAGGTCGTTCAGGTCACTGGTGGCGAAGCGGCCGCCGTCCAGCTGCACCAGGGGGCGCAGTTCGGGCGGGATTACGGGAATGGTTTCCAGAACCATCCATTCGGGACGGTTGCCCGAGGTGCGGAAGGCTTCCACCGATTCCAGACGCTTGATCAGGCGCAGTTTTTTCTGTCCCTGTGCTTCGGCCAGGTCGTTTTTGATGGAGGCGGCAAGCTCTTCCAGGTCAATCTTGGCCAGGAGCTTGCGGATGGCTTCGGCGCCCATTTCGGCCTGGAAGTCATCTTCATACTTTTCGCGGAATTCCCGATAGTCCTTTTCGGTCAGAATCTGCTTTTCCATCAGCGGGGTGTCACCGGGATCGGTGACGATGTAGTTGGCAAAGTAGATTACCTTTTCCAGAACTCTGGGAGAAATGTCCAGCACCAGGCCGATACGGCAGGGGAAGCCCCTGCTGTACCAGATGTGGGCTACCGGACTTGCCAGCTCGATATGGCCCATACGTTCACGGCGGACCTTCTTGCTGGTGACCTCAACGCCGCAGCGTTCGCAGATCTTGCCCTTGTAGCGGATCTTCTTGTAGCGGCCGCAATGGCATTCCCAGTCCTTGCTGGGCCCGAAGATACGTTCGCAGTAGAGACCGTCCCGTTCGGGCTTGAGGGTACGATAGTTTATGGTTTCGGGCTTTTTTACCTCCCCATATGACCATTTACGGATCATATCAGGAGATGCAAGTCCAATTTTGATCATTTCAAATGTCTGCACTCTGTCTTTTCCCCCTGATTAAAACTCGCCGTCAAAATCTTCTTCCGGTTCAAATACGTAGTCGCCGTCCAAGGAAAATTCATCCTCGAAGCCGTCGGACTCTTCGGGTTCGCCATCTTCGTTTTCAATGCCGTAGCCCGAATCACCCAGCTCGTCGTCCTGCGGAGCAACGTACTCCGTATCGGTGACGAAGCCTTCTTCTTCCTCTTCCTTGAGTTCGATCTCGTTCATATCCTTGTCGAGGACACGGATGTCCAGAGCCAGGGACTGGAGTTCCTTGACCAGAACCTTGAAGGATTCGGGAATGCCCGGACGAGGTACGTTCTGTCCCTTGACAATGGCTTCGTAGGTCTTGACACGGCCCACGATATCGTCGGACTTGACGGTGAGGATTTCGAGAAGCGTATAAGCAGCGCCGTAGGCTTCCAGAGCCCAAACTTCCATTTCACCGAAACGCTGACCGCCGAACTGAGCTTTACCGCCCAGAGGCTGCTGGGTGACCAGGGAGTAGGGACCGGTGGAGCGGGCGTGGATCTTGTCGTCTACCAGATGCAAGAGCTTGAGGTAGTACATGTAGCCTACCGTGACCTCGTTGTCGAAGGGGAGGCCGGTACGGCCGTCGTAAAGCTTGGTCTTGCCGTTGGTTTGCATGCCGGCCAGACGCAGGGTTTCTTCAATTTCTTCTTCCTTGGCGCCGTCGAATACCGGGGTGGCAATCTTCCAGCCCAGTGCCTTTGCGGCACGGCCCAGGTGCACTTCCAGTACCTGACCGATGTTCATTCGGGAAGGTACGCCAAGGGGGTTCAGTACGATATCCAGCGGAGTACCGTCGGGCAGGAAGGGCATATCCTCCTGGGGCAGGATGCGGGATACAACACCCTTGTTACCATGACGGCCGGCCATCTTGTCGCCCACCGAGATCTTTCTCTTCTGGGCAATGTAGACTCTGACGATCATGTTGACGCCGGGGTTGACCTCGTCGCCGTTTTCGCGGGTAAAGGTCTTCACGTCCACAACGATACCGCTTTCGCCATGGGGCACACGCAGGGAGGTGTCCCGGACTTCTCT
>JAFYNU010000414.1 GCA_017547975.1 Clostridia bacterium | reverse complement strand
ATGCGGAATCGGGAATAGTATGCCCCATTTCCGCTATTCTTTTTCTTTGATGATACCAAAAGAGCAACAAAAAGTCAAGCGAATCGTAAAAACAAGGCCCAACGGTTTCCCGCTGGGCCTTGGTGGCTTGTTATGTAAGAATTACTTTACTTCGATAGCGGTAATGTGGGTGTTAACGCCTTCGTACCAGTAGAGGTAACCGGTTACGTCAACAACAGAACCAGCTTCCAGTTCGCCAACAGCCTTGTAAACGTCGCTGTCGGGACCGGTCAGATAGCTTTCCACGCAGAAGCTGTAGGTGGTGCCGTTCTTGGAAAGGGAAACGTAGATATCGTCGCCCGGTTCGCCGTTCTTGTATTCAATGCCTTCCACAACCAGGCTGGAGAAGGAGACCAGCTTATTCTGATGCTGGATCAGTTCTTCGGTGCCCAGGAGGCTGGTAGCATCCATGGCTTCAGCGGTCCAGGTGCCTTCGCCGGCTTCAAAGGTGGCGTCCATGATTTCCACTTCGCCAGCCCATTCGCCCTTGTAACCGGTAACCTTGATCTTGGCGCCGGGAACAACCTTGTCGGCATCGGCTTCGTCGCACTTCATTTCGTAAATGAAGTAAGCACCATCGGGATCCTGGGCGTAGACGGTGATCTTACCGTAACCGGCATCACTGTCAAACCACCAGCCCTGGGTAGCCTGGACGTAAGCTTCGACAACAACTTCACTGTCCAGTGCGGCAGCAGCGTATTCTTCGTAGGTCATAACACCTTCCGACTTGGCAGCGGGATCGAATTCTTCTTCGGCGGTATCGCAAGCGGCCATGGTGAAGACCATTGCGAGAGCCATGAGGATAGCAAGGAACTTTTTCATATTTTTTCTCCTTTTTTATACTTTTTCAAGCCGCGTTTATTATACTCTTCACGGCCCAAGAAATCAAGAGGTATTACCCCTTTCGGGAAACTTTTTTTGTCTTCCGGTACTGCACCAACAGGTACACACCCATGATAACCCACACGCACCCCAGCACAGCCAAAAGGGTCACGGCGGTTTTCGGCAAAGGCCCCAAATCGGCCTTCTCCCCGGTGTTGACTGCATTCCCCCGATCCAGATGATAGAGGGAGGTCATATTGGCGAACAGGTCATCAATAAAGGCGTCGTCCACCGTTTTCCCCCGGCGGACCCCCTTGGTAACCTCCTCGATCATTTGACCGGAGGCATCCCGCAGGGAGGTGGATCCGTTGAAGACCGGGGTCACAAAGGTTTGATCCACATGGTCCAGCATCAGCTTGACCGCATCGATCTTGATTTTGTAGTGTTCGTCGTTATCCTCCCCGCTGCGGGCAAGATAATCCACGTAGCCGGGGTCATTCTGGGCCTTGGTGGTAACCGGAACGTAGCCTTCGGTTTTGGAGTAGGAGATTTGTACGTCGTTGGTCAAAAGATACTGGGCGAAGAGCCAGGACGCCATAACCTCCTGGGAATCGGCCTTGTTGAATACGCAAACCGAGGGACCCTGGGAGATCATTTGGATGTTTTCCGGATCAAACTGGGGCGGCGGCATGACCACCGTTTCAAAATCCACCAGCTTGTCATCGCTGATGTCCACCAGGGGGGCATCACTTCCCATCCAGGTGGCACCGCCGGTGGAATCCACCGCAAAAATGCACTGTCCGGCATTCAGGAAGTTTGCGGGATAGCTGGAAATCTTGAAGGTGGAGAAGGCTCCGGTTTTGGCGTGCTCCGCTACCATACCCAGGATTTCCCGGGTGGTATCATGGAAGATCTCGATTCCGCCGTCGGGGGTGGAATAACCCGCGCCCTTTTGCTTGAGCATTTGGATCATCATATTATCGGTGGATTTGTAGATGAAGGGGATCATGGTCTTCTGATCATTCACCAGATAATTCCCCTCTTCATCGGTGGCCATGGCAGCCTCCGATACCTCAAACACAAAATCCCAGGTCAAAACCTCCGGCAGGGTAAAGCCCAGCGCCTCCACGTAGGTCTTATTGACGTAGCAGGCTTCGGTGGAGCGCAAATAGGGCAGGGCATAGTAGCTTTCTCCAAGCTTGCATTCCGCAAGGAAGCTGGGGACAATCTCCTCCACAGTGGGAGAATCGAATGCTACCTCACTGCCGCCAAGGCCATAGGCGGGATGGTTCATCAGATCATCCAGGGGAACCATAATGTTGTTACCGGTCATGTAGGTAGCAATATGGTCCGGGT
>JAFYNU010000413.1 GCA_017547975.1 Clostridia bacterium | reverse complement strand
GTATGCACACCATCAAAGCCGTTATGGCCGCTACTATGGGAAAGGAGTAATCCCCATGGCATATCTGGTTCTTTCCAACGGAATGGCCTTTCCGGGAAGACGTTTCGGCGCCAACGCCGATGCCACAGGTCCCCTGATCTACTCCACCGGGGTGGTAGGCTACGCCGAAACCCTCCTGAATCCCCACAATGCGGGGAAAATTATTGTACAATCCTTCCCCCTGATCGGAAACGTGGGTATTGACGCCGAGCGCCGTCACGACTCCATTTCCGTAGCAGGTTACGTAATCCGGGAACTTTGTGAAGAGCCTAACCACTTCCTTTGCGACCTCACCCTGGATGCCTGGCTGAAGGAGCAGGGAATCCCCGGTATTGCCGGAATTGATACCCGTCATCTGGTCCATCTTTTGAAGGAGGATCCCACCCTTACTGCCACCATCACCGATACTCTCCCCAATTCCATCATGGGAGGCAACTCCAATGCCTAAAGATACTACCATTCGTAAAGTTCTCGTCATCGGTTCCGGCCCCATTGTCATCGGGCAGGCCGCCGAATTTGACTATGCCGGGGCACAGGCCTGCCGCGTACTGCGGGAGGAAGGTCTGGACGTGGTACTGGTAAACTCCAACCCCGCCACCATCATGACAGACCAGCACCTGGCGGACGAGATCTATCTGGAACCGCTGAATCCCGCCACCCTACGCCGCATCATCGAAAAGGAACGGCCGGATGCCATGCTGGCTACCCTGGGTGGCCAAACCGGCCTGACCCTTGCCATGCAGCTTTCCCGGGACGGCACCCTTTCCAAGTACGGCGTGCGCCTGCTTGGCACCGACGTGGCCGCCATCGACAAGGCAGAGGACCGGGAATTGTTCCGGGACACCATGAAGGCCATCGGCCAACCGGTTGTTCCCTCCGACGTGGCAAGCGACGTGGAAAAATGCCTGGAAATCGCTTCCGAGATCGGATATCCGGTCATTGTACGCCCCGCTTTCACCCTGGGCGGTTCGGGCGGCGGTATCGCCGACACCCCGGAGGAACTTGCTTCCATCGCCGCAAATGGGCTGGATCTCTCTCCCATTTGTCAGGTTTTGATCGAGCGGTGCATTGCCGGTTGGAAGGAAATCGAGTTCGAAACCATGCGGGACGCCGCCGGCAACGCCATTGCGGTGTGCAGCATGGAAAACTTTGACCCGGTAGGTGTTCACACCGGCGACTCCATCGTGGTCGCCCCCGCCCTGACTCTGGCGGCTAAGGAATACAATATGCTTCGGGAAGCAGCCCTGCAAATGGTGTCCGCCCTGGGCATCATCGGCGGCTGTAACTGCCAGTTCGCCTTGAACCCCGATAGCTACGAATATGCTGTAATCGAAGTCAACCCCCGGGTATCCCGTTCCAGTGCCCTGGCCAGCAAGGCCACCGGTTACCCCATTGCCAAAATCACCACCCGCATTGCCCTGGGTTACACCCTGGACGAGATTCCAAACGATATCACCGAAGCCACCTCCGCCAATTTTGAGCCCACGGTGGACTACGTGGTACTCAAATTCCCCAAATGGCCCTTCGACAAATTTGTGGGAGCCAGCCGCAAGCTGGGTACCCAAATGAAGGCCACCGGCGAGGTCATGTCCATCGGACAATCCTTCGAGGAAGCCCTCATGAAAGCGGTACGGGGTGCTGAGATTTCTCTCGATTGTCTTGATGCCGCCCCCATCAGCGACGCTCCCCTGATGGAACGTCTTGCCGCCCAGGATGACCGTCGTCTTTTCACCATCTACGAAGCCCTGAAAACTGGGATTTCCCCCGAAGAAATTCACGATATTACAAAGATCGACCTCTTCTTCCTTTATAAAATCCGCAAGCTCATGCAGTTCGACCGTCACCTTATCCATGATGGTCTTTGCGATGGAGATTACGAAAAAGCCAAACGCTTTGGCTACACCGATTCCCTGATTCGCCGCCTGAGCGGAGCAACCGCGCTTCCCAGCCGTCCCCTATCCTACAAGATGGTGGACACCTGCGCCGGAGAGTATCCCGCCAGAAAGCCCTATTTCTATTCCTGCTTTGATACGGTTTGCGAATCCCGCGCCTTCCCCCGCTCCGGCCGTCCGGTGGTGGTGGTTTTGGGTTCCGGTCCCATCCGTATCGGACAGGGCATTGAGTTTGACTACAGCTCGGTGCATTCTGTCCGGACCCTGCGGAAGCTTGGCTACGACGTGGTCATCATCAATAACAACCCCGAAACGGTCTCCACCGACTACGATACCGCCGATCGGCTCTATTTCGAACCCCTGACCCCGGAAGACGTGATGAACGTTCTGGAAGTGGAAAAGCCCATTGGGGTCGTGGTGGCCTTTGGTGGTCAAACCGCCATTAAGCTAACCCAGTTCCTGGATAAGGCGGGGATTCCCATCCTCGGCACCTCTGCCGAAGGCATTGATATGGCGGAGGATCGGGCACGT
>JAFYNU010000412.1 GCA_017547975.1 Clostridia bacterium | reverse complement strand
TTCGATATCGAAGAGGTGGCAGTGAGCGGTGTCGAAAGCAACCTTAACGGTATCACCGGCGCGAGTGGTGGAGCGAGCGGATACGCGGGCGGTGAAGTTCTGGCCTTCGGATACGAAGTACAGGAAGGTTTCGGAGCCGAGAGCTTCGACAACGTCTACCTTGGCTTCTACGAGGCAATCGGGAAGCTGGGACAGGTAAACCGGTTCGTCGTGGATGTGCTCGGGACGGATACCAACAATAACCTTCTTGCCGGCGTAAGCGAGAACTCTGGGATCCTTGCCCTTGGATTCGGGGAACTTAATGGTGGAGTTACCGAAATCAAGGTAGGTGCCGTCGGCTTCGGCGCGGACGGTGGCTTCCAGGGTGTTCATCTGCGGGGTACCGATGAAGGTAGCAACGAACTTGTTGCAGGGATTTTCGTAGAGTTCCTGGGGAGCAGCAACCTGCTGGATAAGACCATCACTCATAACGACGATACGGGTAGCCATGGTCATAGCTTCGGTCTGGTCGTGGGTTACGTAGATGAAGGTGGTCTGGAGCTGCTGATGGAGTCTGGAGAGCTCGGTTCTCATCTGGGCACGGAGCTTAGCATCCAGGTTGGAGAGAGGTTCGTCCAGGAGGAAGACCTTCGGGCTACGTACGATAGCACGGCCGAGGGCAACACGCTGACGCTGACCACCGGACAGAGCGGCGGGCTTTCTTTCGAGCAGGTGGCTGATGCCGAGGATCTGGGCAGCGGCGGTAACGCGGCGCTTGATTTCAGCCTTGGGCATCTTGCGGATCTTAAGACCGAAAGCCATGTTATCAAACACGGTCATATGGGGATACAGAGCGTAGTTCTGGAACACCATGGCGATGTCACGATCCTTCGGGGGGATGTCGTTGACAAGGCGGTCGTCAATGTAAAGTTCACCATCGGAGATTTCTTCCAGACCGGCGATCATACGCAGGGTGGTGGACTTACCACAGCCGGAAGGACCAACCAGAATGATGAATTCCTTATCTGCGATATCAAGGGTAAAGTCGGTAACGGCGACGATACCAGCGGCATAACGCTTGTAGATGTGAGAAAGCTTTAAGCTTGCCATTTGTGCTACCTCCAATTAATTTTAGGGAGGACGATTATCACACGTCCTTATGATACGTATATCATACCACAAAATTAAAAAATAGTAAACGGCACAACTTACCAAAAAGAAGAGGAACTTTCTGTGTAAAATGACATATCCCCGGTCAATCCGCTAAAAAATGACGGAGGACCGGGGATATTGCATGAAAAGACAGGGGGATTCGTTGGGAAAAGTGCACAGGTTATTTTTCGGGAATCGGCTCGGCATCCACCTGCGTATCGGGGGCGGGATCGGTTTCCGCATCGGTTTGGGTATCAAAGGGAAGCTCCTCGGGCAGAGCAAAGCCATGCATATATCCGTCTGCCCTGGTGGTGGAAAGGTCGCCTCCAACTACCCGGCCCTTATATACCAAAACGTTTGCCAGAATGATTTCGTTTTGGTCGGGATAGTTGGTGACCTCGAAGGTGTAACGGGTCACCTCCTTACCCTTGAGCTTTGTAAGATCGTAGCCCTGGTCCGCCTGAATCTGATTGTAGCCCGAGAAGGTGGAATTCCATTCGGTGGGGATGGTGACCGATTCATGGCTTCCCGAAATCGAAGTTTCCCAACCTTGGGAGGAAAGGAAGGAGCGCACGTCTTCTGCATCCTTGATTTTCAGTTGTCCGGCTGTCTCGGCAACCTCATCCTTGGGAAGCGCCAGGAACACTACGCCAAGAACAAGGGTGACCACGGCAAGGGAAATGGCAAGAAGTTTGACGGGGGAGAGCTTGGTTGTCAGAATGAACATAAAAAATCACCTCATATACATCTGTGATAGATATATATGAGGTGACGTTCTGCCTTTAGAACAGATTAGTTGGATCCGACTTCAACGTAGTCGCCGGAAACCCAACCGGTGATGTCCTGGTAGACAATTTTGTGCCAACCGGCGCTGGACTCAATAATGGTCACGCTGGTTCCCTTGGTTACGGTGCCAAGAGACTTGGAACCGGAATCGTTGGTTTCACGAATGTTCAGGGAGTTGGCAGTGATCTTGCCGGTCTGCACGTTGCCAGCCGCAGCGGTATCCAGATATTCGGCGGAAATGTAGCCGGTCTGGCCGTTGTAGGAAACCTTGTACCATTTGGTGTTGGAGGTATCCAGCACGGTTACCAGCGCGCCTTCATTGACGGTGGTGATAACCTTGCCGTCTTCCGGAGCTTCCCGCAGGTTAACGGTACCTGTGGTCAGAGCCTGGCTGGTTTCGGTGGTGCCGCCGCCGTTGGGGTCGGTGGTTTCGGTGGAGGGATCCACTTCGGTGGTTTCACCATCGGAGGTTTCGCCTTCGGTGGAAGGTTCCGCATCGGTGGTGGGTTCGGAGGTGATGGCATCCGGATTGTACACATCGCCGCTGTCGGTGGTGGTGGGCAGTTCCAGATCGATCACAGGAATGGACTGTTCTTCCTCGCTCTTGTCTTCGCCGCAGGACGCAAAGGTCATGCACAGCAAAAGGGCAAGCAAGAGGGCGGTCAGTTTGGCAACTTTCAATTTCATGGAATATTGCCTCCTTAGGTAGGGTAAAATTTGCGGAAGGAACTATTTCATTCCACCCTGCTCCGTAATGGGAGCAGGGTGGAGGAGAAAACAGAATTATTCGTCGTCGTCCTCTTCCATTCTGGCCTTGGCTTCTTCGATGATGGCAGCCTGGGTGGTGGGAGGAGTTTCTTCGTAACGGACAAAGTCAAGTTCGAAGGTACCCCAGCCACGGGTCATGCTGCGCAGATCGATGGCGTAGGTGGACATTTCGGAGAAGGGAACTTCGGCTTCGATGACCTGCATGCCTTCTTCGGCAGGATTCATACCCATAACACGGCCGCGGCGCTTGTTCAGGTCGCCGATTATGTCGCCCATGTATTCGTCGGGTACGTAAACCTTCAGGGTGCCGTAGGGTTCCAGGATGACGGGGTTAGCTTCGGGAATGGCCTTCTTGTAGGCGATACGGGCAGCCATCTGGAAGGCGATATCCTTGGAGTCAACGGGGTGGTAAGAACCATCGTACAGGGTGGCCTTCAGCTGGACAACCGGGTAACCGGCCAGAACGCCCTTCTTGATGGAGTCGCGCAGACCCTTTTCAACCGAGGGGAAGTACTGACGGGGAACCGAGCCGCCGAAGATGCGTTCGCCGAATTCCAGGTCGAGTTCTTCGCCCGGTTCGAATTCGATCCAAACGTCACCAAACTGGCCGGAACCGCCGGACTGCTTCTTGTGACGGCCCTGAGCCTGGACCTTTTTGCGGATCTTTTCGCGGTAAGCGATTCTGGGTTCTTCGGTGGTAACTTCAACGCCAAACTTAGCCTTGAGCTTGGAGCAGATAACTTCCAGATGCATGTCGCCCATGCCGGAGATGATCTGTTCGTGGGTATCGGAGTTGATTTCGGTGGTCATGCAGGGGTCTTCGTCGCGCAGACGGGCAAGACCGGTGGACATCTTGTCTTCGCTGCCGCCCTTGGCAAAGATAGCGCGGGAGTAGCAAACACGGGGGAATTCCACACGAGCCAGTTCCAGAGCACCGTTTTCGGAAAGAGTGTCGCAGGTGGTGGTGTCGGTGAGCTTGGAAACAGCACCGATGTCACCGGCGCCGATGGAATCGACTTCGATGGACTTCTTGCCGCGGATCATGTAAACGTGGCCAAGCTTTTCCTTGGCGCCGGAACGGTTGTTGACCAGGATCATGTTGCCGTCAACGGTACCGGAAACAACGCGGAAGTAGGAAAGTCTGCCGTACTGGTCGGCGACGTTCTTGAAGACGTAGAGGGCGGGGGCGCCATTGACGTCCAGCTTGAATTCTTCGCCTTCGGCGGTCATGTCGTTCTGACCTTCGGCGGGGTTGGGTGCGTAGTTGATGATGCCATCCATAAGAGCGGTGGTACCGGCACCGGTGTAGGCGCAACCGCCAAATACCGGGCAGATAGAACCAGACTTTACGCCGGCGCTGACGCCCATCAGGAGTTCTTCGGCGGTGAATTCTTCACCTTCGAAGAATTTTTCCATCAGTTCTTCGCTGGCTTCGGCGGCGTTTTCGCTGATGAGGGCCTTGTATTCTTCCACGTAATCCATAGCGGAATCGGGGATAGCAACTTCGGTGGTCTTCAGACCGTCGGTCTTGTAGGCCTTGCCGGAGATGATGTCAACAACACAATCGACCTTGTTGCCGTTCATGACGGGGAAGACAACGGGGCAGACCGAGATACCGAACTTTTCGCGAAGATCGGCGGCGACCTTGTGGAAGTCGGCGTGTTCTTCGTCCATCTTACCGATGTAGAAGAACTTGGGCAGGCCGGCCTTGGTCAGCATACGGAAGGACTTTTCGCAACCGACGTTGACGCCGCCCTTGGCGGTGACGACGATGCAGCCGGCATCGGCAACGCGGATGGCTTCGTGAACTTCACCGACAAAATCGAAGAAGCCCGGGCAGTCCAGAACGTTGATCTTGTGTCCGTTGTATTCCACCGGAGCGATGGCGGTGGAGATACTGAACTGGCGCTTGATCTCTTCGGGGTCGAAGTCGCAGACGGTGTTGCCGTCGGAGGCCTTGCCGAGACGGTCGGTGGCCTTGGTCAGATAGAGCATGCTCTCGGTGAGGGCGGTCTTACCGTCGCCAACGTGACCGAGCAGGGCGATGTTTCGAAGTTTTTCAATCGAATAAACAGCCATGGGTTTTTGAACTCTCCTTGTATAATTTTACTTTGTAGACTGATTTTGGTACGGGGGTATGTATATTCGAAGAGGACCTCTCTCCGTTCAACCCGGGTAACACCCCTTATTATATAATAAAAGGGAACAAAAAGCAATCGTAAATTTTGCGGTTTTCGGGTGAATTTTAATATTTTTTTGCCCACAGGGACAAAATCAAGCCGGGCACCAGCCAAAGCAGCTGGTAAAGCAGCAGATTTGCGCCGTTTGCCGAGGCAAACCAGCCGTTCACACCCATGATGGCCGCCAGGATGATACCAAATAAACCGGAGGCCATACCGAAGAGAAGCATCAGGGTGCTTGCGGTACGGAATCTTCTGGAGCCTTCGATGGTTTCCGCCATGGGACGGATGCCGGTGCGCAGGAAAATTACACCGGTGGGCTCGATTGCCCGGTCAGGATTGACCAGGGCAACCCGGGTCTCGATGGGGGGGCATACGATGACCCCCGGACGGATCCGGAAGGATTTTTCCACCCGATCCACGGTGATGTTGAAGTCCAGGGCGGAAATCACCGGGATACGCAGGTAGTGAATCAAAAGCCGCAGGGAATATTCGGTATCGGGAGAGGCGGCGTAATTCAGGGCGAATACGCAGGCAAGCTCCGCATCGATGGCCACGTAGACCGAAAGCCGGGGGGTGTGCAGCCGGGTAATCCGGAAGCCCGCCCGACGCATGGCCGCATCGTCACCGATGATGACGTGGTGGCCGTCCACTTCGGCGGAGATGGCTTCGCCGGTGAAGCGGATGTTCGAGACCTTACCCATCACCATATATTCGTCCTTCATC
>JAFYNU010000411.1 GCA_017547975.1 Clostridia bacterium | reverse complement strand
TTTGTTTCTGCTTACAGCCCTTTTCTCAGGTTGCGGTAAAAACGAATCGACCGAATCCCTTTCTTTCATGGAAAACTCTTCTATTCCGGAAGGGGCCGCCCAATCGGGCGAGTTTTACTACGACGTGACCCATGTAGAATTAACCGATTATGATGAGATTCTATCGGTCATCCCGCAAGAAGATACGACTCAATTTCTTTGTTACAACAACAGTGGTAGCCATCTTGTGACGCTGGATGCAAGCTATCAGGTTACTTCCTCTTCTCCGACTCCAATTGACCGTACCTATGCTTTCACGATTTCCGAAAATCAGCAGTTCTCCATCGCAAAATCCACAAATTCCGATGGCATTTATCGTTTTCATTCATACCTGGATAACCAGGTTCTTTGGGAATATCCCGACCTTGGTCATCTTATTCCTAAATCCATCCTCACCGCAAATGGGTCTGTCTATGCTTGTTTTATTCCTCCCAAACATTCTGACATTTGGTTGGATTACGATGAAAGCGCTCTGTTTATAAACGACCGCCAGGTTGTCCTGCCGGAAGAAACAGCAGATGGCAAGCGTTATCGTGTCATTGATATTATGCTTATGAATGACATTCCTCACGCCCTTTTTGTCGAATTATCCAACGGTGAGAATCAATGCAATCTATACCTTCTTCCCCTCGATCCCGAAACCACTCAGCTTATTCCCAATGGTGAACCCCATTCTGTCAGCTTCGACCAAATCGACCGTAATGCCTTCTCCAATTCCCCCGATGGAATGCTTTCGGTGATAGGTGACACCATTCATTTATATACAAATGAAGAATACCGTGAGGTCTGCAATCTGACTCTTTTTGGTATCACGTCCTCTGATGTATGCGGTCTTTTTATCAATGACGATGGCAAGCTGATTGTCCTTCAAACCGGATCGGTCTCGATCATTACCCAGATGTTTGGTTCCCGTCCCTTCCGGGAAGTCGTTATCGGTATGGTCGGCGAACTTGGTGCCTTCTCTTCCAGCTATGACGACGTTGTACAATATCTCAATTATCAAAACGGTCCTTATCGATATCGTATTAAATCCTACCGTAGCATTGAAAATTTGAATCTTGCCATTCTCAGCGGTGAAGTAGACTTAATCTGCAATGGATATGAGTCACCTGATATGTTCCTCAACTTTGTAAAACAGGGTATTCTTTGCCCTATAGATTCTTTGATCCCGGAACTCTTTGAGGATGATCTGCTCCTCGATAACGTAATTTCTGCCATCCGTATTGACGGGAAATGTTACTATATTCCACGATCCTTTTCCCCTCTCGGACTATCGATTCCCGTTTCTTCTTTGGGATCCATTACAGAATTTTCCAGTATGGATGAATTATTGGATTTTTTGGATTCGGTTAATCAAACAGTTTTCAACGACACCTCCCGTACCACCTTCTTCGAAACACTTCTCTTCTGCGGCATGGAACATTGGGTTGATTTCGAAAACCATACGGCAGCTTTTACCGATGGTTCCTTTGAAAAATTCTTGACCCTTTCTTCCCGTTGTCCCAGCCTTATTTCCAGTGGAAACGGCATTTCTTCCTTCCATGCCCTATACTTCAGCTATGAATATACCGCCGGTGGCGATACCGAAAAGGGTCTTTGTGAAAAACGTCCAATCATCATACCGACAGACACCTCCAAACACTTGGCCTTTCACTCGTACGATAGTATTGGAATCGTTGCCAATGGGCCAAACCGAGAAGGAGCGATACAGTTTGTTCAGACAGCATTTACAAAATCCTCCCCTCCTCGAATTACCGGGACTTTCTCTGGTCCAAAATCACACAGCATTTCAATTTGTTCCAAAGACATTGCCAGCTATTATAAATCTCCTCAGGAGCAATGGAATTCCTTTGGCCAATGGCTTATGACTTATGCCACCTCCGCCGATCACATCATACGAGGGGACGTGATCATGGATATTGTAAACGAGGAAGCCGCAAGCTATTTTTCGGGGCACATCTCCGCCGAAAAAGCCGCCGAATACATTCAGAATCGAGTTTCCATCTATCTTGCCGAACAAAGCTAACACAAAAAGCCACCGTCTCCTTTTGGAGAAACGGTGGCTTTTCTATGGTGTTTTTTAGAATACGATAAAGCAGGCCCGCATGGCTTGCAGGGTGAAGGATTCCCCGGCGTCCACCTGGTACACCGATCCGTCTTCCGGATTCCACACTTCGGCTTTTTCATAGGCGTCGTGGGCAAAGGTCATGGGAACGTCCTGGCGGTTTTGGTTCACAAGCATCCAGAATTCCTTCCCATCCCGGATATATCGGCTTTTCAAAATAGCCATTCCCGCCGAATCCAGACGGAAGGTGTGCTCTGCTTTTTCCAGTTCAGCAAGGATTTCGCTTTCTCCCACCGGGGTAAAATCGGAACGCGCTTCCCGTTCCACCGGCATGACGGTGCCAAATGCAGGAACCTTTTCGGAAAAGAGTACGGTGACTCCCTTATCCCGAAGCTTTCGGAGGGCTTCGTAGGCATCGTCGTACATGACGTCAATGCCGGGGATAATGATTGTCTTTACCTCATGGCCCGAAATGGCGGGCACTTCCCCATTCAGGGCATCCACCAGGTCATCCCGGTCAGCGTAGTAGAAGTCGTAGCCCGCTTCATAAATGGCTTTGGTCAGGGCGATGGTGGCTTTGTCTGCCTGGGTCTCCTCCCCGGAGAAGGCGGTGGTTTGAGGTACCATTTTGGCCTGTACGTCCTCCACACCGTAATATACAAAGGTATGGGTATCGTTGGTCACCCCGTCCAACATGGTCCCCAGACGGCCCACGTAGCGGTTAAACTGCTGTGCCTGGGCCCGGCTCATAATCCCCGGCTTGCTTGCCAGCTTTTCCGGGTCGTATTCCGCAAAATTGGAGGAGAAATAGGAATGGGTTACCCGCACGCCCCCCAGGTAGAGGGTTCCCATAACGGCGGTCATGTTCTCCACCGGATCCTTCATAAATTCTTCGTGATGGAAGAAGGGACAAATTTCCACCATCATGCCGTTGGTCCCCTTTTTCCGGGCAACGATTTGGGGATGCTTCACGGTGTTGTAGGAAAAGACCTCGGGATAACAACACAGTACGTCAAGGCCCGGATAGTCCGCCTGGCGCATGACTTCAATGTTTGAGCCATAGTCCTTCACGTGGCCAACCATGTCCTCTTCCCCAAGATAATGCCCGGAAAAGCGTCCCCCATGCTCCCGGCACCAGGTCGAAAGCTGACCGGAGTAGGCCCTTGCCACAAGCTTCCCCACCAGGCGGTAGAAATTGATACGGGTGGGATAGGCGTCGGTTCTTCCCTCAAAAAGCAGGGGCAGGGTTGGCAGAATGCTTTCGCCGTATTCAGCCTCATATTCCTCAAAAATGCCATCCACGTAGGGCGCCAGAGCGTAGGGCCAGGATTCGTAGGGTCTGGCATACCCCACCTGGAGGCTGGGCTCGTCGGTAAATACTCCCTTTGCCCGGGCAAAGGCATCGGGTACTCCCGCCGCAATGGGTTCCAGCATCAGCTCAATAAAGCGTTTGATGGCATCCGGATTCATAATATTGACGTAGCGGGAATAGGATGACACGTTGTGGGTACAATGGGACCCTTCGTAGGCAGGCTT
>JAFYNU010000410.1 GCA_017547975.1 Clostridia bacterium | reverse complement strand
TCCGCATTTGCGGAGCGATCATGTAGGGGCGATTCACGAATCGCCCGTCCCCTACGATGCGAAGACCTACCGGGTATGTTGTAGGGGCCGGGTTTCCCGGCCCGGTGGAATTTGTGCAAACCCCATCCGCCGCACCTGGGGTGCGGACGGCGGGCCGATGTGGGCAATCGTTTTGTCCCCTTCGGGGACGACCCCGTCGTTACTACGCAACGCCACCCCTACGGTACGAAGACCTACCGGGTATGTTGTAGGGGCCGGGTTTCCCGGCCCGGTGGCAGTAGGTTACGGCACGGGGAATGGGTGCAAAATCGTACAAACCCTCTCCAAGGTCCGCCGCACCTGCGACGGCGGGCGGATGGTATCCGCCCCTACTTGGAGGACAGCCGTTTGACGGCGTAAAGGTAGAAGAGCATGGTGCTGGAATACCACTCGGAGGAGGGGGAGGGTTCCCCGGTGAAGGGGTCCAGCTCCTGGCCGAATTTCAGCCTGTCGTAGCAATCGGTCCAGGCCTCCACCCACCTTTCGCAAAGGCGGTCAAAGTCGGCGCCCCAGCCGTAATCGTCCATCCACAGGGTGCACCGCAGGGCGATGAGCCCCTGTGAGAAATAGCCCCAGCTGTTTTTGGGCTTGTGCACCCTGGCGGTGGGGTCGTCGGCGGCCATGGCGGGGAAGGGATAGGGGGTCCAGAATTCCCGGGGGTTCTTGATATGCTCCCGGTAGATCCGCTCCACCATGTCCCCATCGGCCGCCGGATCCAGAACGTGTTCCAAAAAGAGATGCAGGAGGGTGCTGGAACGGCAGGGACGCTTCCGCCCGAATTTATCCAGGTCGTAAAACCAGCCGTCAGCCGGCTCGTAGCAGGCGGCGATGAACCGGGTCTTGTGCTCCCGGGCTTCGGTTTTCCAGCCCTCCGCTTCGGCGGGCTTCCCAAGCGTCTCCGCCATGTTTGCCAGGGCGGTGAGGGTTCCGAAATAGTTGGCATTCATGTCCACCGGGGTGATGGGGGTAATGCCGTCCTCCGGCGGCATGACGGCGGCATTCATGCGTTCCCCCTCCAGGACGTAGTTTCCCGGGCAGGCCATACCCAGGAGCCGTCCGCTTTCGTCGTGACCGGTGTCGTAGCCCACGAACATTTCCACAAGTCCGGTGCCCCGGGTCATGCGGTGGGTTTTGAGCCAGTCCACCCACCTGGTCCCGGCGGCGTAGCAACGGGCAAGGAGCTCCCGATCCCCGGTCATGCGGCAGAATTTCAGGCAGAGCCCCATGAAGGAAACGCATTCCTGGATCTGGCTGTAGCCCACCAGCTCCCGGGCGGGGGCGGAGGTACGGCCCGCATCCCATATAAAGCAGGGGAACTGCCCAAGCTCGGTTTGCCGGTCCAGAAAGGCCTCGATGGTATTTTTCGCCACCGCCGCCCCCTGGGGGTACATGGTGGTATAGAAAATCGAATCGTACACGTGCTCCAGCCAAACCCCGGGGTATTGGTTGGAAATGAGGAACAGGGGCTTTTCCATCCCCTTGAAACAGCCGATGTGGATGGTTTCAATGCGTTCTTCAATTTCCCGGGCATATTCCCGGGCCTTTTCCCAGTTGATCATGGTGCGCCACCTCCGTTTTTTACCAATATACCACAAGATCGGGCCGATGTAAAGGGGACGAAGGCCCGAAAGAATCACCGATTGCGATTGCCAACCGGTACCCAATGTGCTATAATATCCCCAAACCATCCGGAAAGGAACGAAGAAACCATGAAACTGCGTTTGATGAGCCATAACCAATGGAAATGCGACCACAACCTGCCCGATTGGGAAAAGGTCGGGGCCGATTGCTCCGCCGAAGTGCGGGTACGGGGCTTTGTGCGGGTCTACAAGGACACCCTGCCTGACGTAATCGGCTGTCAGGAGGTTTCGGCCGCCATGGCGGATTACCTGGTACGCTTTGCCGCCGAAGAGGGGCTTCATTACGCCCTGCTTTGGGGACGGGATACCCCCATCCTCTACCGTCCGGATAAGTTTGAGCTGGTGGATTCGGCCTTCGCCCTCTATCCCGACGAATTTCCCGGCCACGAGGGTATTTTCAACAACGACCACACCAAATCCTGGAATCTGGCGGTGTTCCGGGTGAAGGAAACCGGCAAGCTCTTCATCTTCGTTTCCACCCACCTTTGGTGGAAGAGCGGCAACCCGGAAGCCAAGAACTATCAAGCCCATTCCGCCGAAGCCAGAGCCTACCAAATCGGTCTCGTCACCGAAAAAATCAAGGAATATCAGGCCAAATACGCCTGTCCCGCCGTTTTGGTGGGGGATTTGAACTGCGGCTACGGCTCCAAAGCCCTGGAACGGGCCTTTGCGGAGGGCTTCGTCCACGCCCACGACGTGGCCACCGAATACGCCGACGAAAGCTGCGGCCTGCACGAATGCTTCGGGTGGGGCTACTACGACTACTACAACGACGACCCCTTCCCCGCTTCCATCGACCATATTCTCATCAAGGACGCCCCGGAGGGCTTTGTCCGCCGCTACGAGCGCTTCTCCCCCGATTACTACCTGCCCCTGTCGGACCACTCCCCCGCCATCGCCGACGTGGAGTTTTAAGAAAACAAATCAAATTCATTCCCCAAAATACAAGGAGGATTTCCCATGA
>JAFYNU010000409.1 GCA_017547975.1 Clostridia bacterium | reverse complement strand
GTATTCCACCAGCTCGGCATCCAGCCGGCTGCGGCGGGCAAAGGCAAAGTCGTACTCCAGGGGGATGCCCCGCTTGCCGGGCATTACCATGTCCCGCAGGAGGCGAAGCGCCTGGTCCACCCCACCCACGTTGGGGTCAATCACCCGCACCCTGCTTAACAGGGCGCCGATCTCCACGCCGCCCTCCCGGGCTTCAAACAGGAGCTTCATGGCAATGGACTTGCCGGTATCCGCCAGGGCAGGGGTAATCATATTGATGGATTCTTCGCCGGCGGTGTAGCGTTCCGCGTTGGCGGCAAAGTAATCCCGGAGCATGTAGGGTTTGGAAACCAGATGGATCATACTGCTTTCCCGGCCGGCATAACGGGCGTAGTTATACATGGCCAGGGGCAGATTGCAAAGCGAATCCTCCACCACCAGGAAGGCGGCGGTGCCATCCCCATCCACCCGGTTCAGACAAATCTGATCCACCAGGGTCTTTTGGGTCACCCTGCCATCAAACCAGGGGGCCAGGCGGGACATTTGACTCTTCATACCCTGGAGCATGGCTTCGGCAGGGGTATCCCCATGGGGCACCATGCCAATCCGGCTCACCCCATAACGCAGGGCGACACTGGCCAGGGGCAGGGCCACACCCAGGTAGGTCTGGATGCCGCTTTCCCCAAACAAATTGTCCTGGGCCAGGGTAATCTTTCCCCCGGGGCCGGGAGCCGGTTCGTAATTCCAAAGTAGGAAGTGGGTATTGGCAAAGGAGCGGTTACCGCTGTAAAGGGTCAACTCTCCCTGTGGATCCAGAATCTGGCGCAGGGTATTGGTGGTTTCGGGGGGAATGCTTTCCGAAAGGGCAATGGTCTGCAAACTATCCGTCCCACGGTGAAGCCGATGGCACAGGGCGGCCAGCAGGATGCCATCCCGGGCGGCCACTTCGGCGGCAGAAAGCACCACCAGGGTGGAAAAGCGCCGCAGGAAGGCGGATTGCCCCACGAAGGCGTTTTCATCGGTGACCACACCGGGGGTCAGAATGAGAATATCCGCATCGGCGGTGGCGTGAAGCTGTTCCTCCCCCACCATGGTCCAGATGGGATGATAAAGATTGACCTTTCTAAACTCTTCCTCCAGGTAAAGCCGGGTGTTATCCGCCGCGGCCCCATCGGGAGCCAGGAAGAGAATATTTTCACCCCGGGCCAGCCGGGCATTCAGATAGAGCAGCAGATAACTGCCGAAATCGGAGAAGAGGGAGGCGTCCACCAGCACGTCCTTGCCGGCATCAATCCCTTCAATCACCGAAATATAGTCGGGATTCAGCCCAAAGCCCCGGTTTCGCAGAGTTTCCTCCATGGCGGCGATCAGGGGACTTTCGGCGGCGGTTTTGTTGTAGAAGGTTTCCTCCTGCCCCAGGGCCTTGCCGGGCACGTAGCCCGCAAACCGTTCGGGGAACTGGGCCTTGTATTGCTCAATCAGGCTTGCATAGTCGTGGTTGCGGCGCAGATCGGAGGAATCGAATTTTTTACTGCCAAGCTGTTCGTCCTCCTCCGCCCCGTCCAGAAAGTAGCGGAATTCATTCACCAACAGAATGGAAAGGGTCGGGTAAACAAAGCATGCCACTGCCATGGTTTCCAGGGTGGCGTAGGAAAGAAGGCCGCTTCCCATATAAATGGGAGCCTGGAGCAAAAGCACCATTCCGCCAAATCCCACGTACAGGATCCGCATGGCCCATTTCAGGCTTACCGCCACCTGCACCCAGGGTCGGCTCAGGGTGACCCGGGGGCCATCCAGATCGTAAAAGAAGCCCACCATGGTCCACCAAAGCTTTTTGAAGCCCTTTGCCGCACCGGGATCGGGGGCAAGCACCCGCTTGAGGCCCACCGAAAGAATGATCTTCAAAACCAGGAACCCCAGCATCAAAAGGGCGTTGATAACGAACACCCCGTACACCACAAAGACGTAGGAGAGCATACCGCCCGGGGATACGGCGGAAAGCATCGACTGCACGAATCCCAGACCCATCACCCAATCGGCCAGATCGTCCAGCAGGGGGACCAGGATCATCCCGGCGATCAGATAAACCAGCGCCAGGAAGGGAAATCGGAGCGTTTTGTAGCGATTATCCCGGGTTCCGCTCTTTTTGGCAATGGCCGAAAGGAGCAGGGCAAAAATCCCCAGGGGAAGCAGGGGAACCAGCCATTTTATCAGATTCAAAGAGCTTCACCTCCTTCGGGTTGCAGCCAAACCTCATCCACGTCGCTTTCATCCACCACGACGTAGAGGGCATCGTTTTCATACTTGTCCCGCTCGGGCGCCAACAGGGACTGGTAGTCGTCGGCGGGATTGGGATCGGTGCCAAGGTGGGTCACGTCCAGCTCGCTGATCAGATTCTTCACGTAGCGCAGATACCCGCTCAGGCACTTATTGTGGTAGCTCACCGCCACAGGCAGATCCTGGCGGCGGGCGATATATTGGTCAAAGGCTCGTTTGTATTCCTCCAGGGCGTAGGACCGGGGAATATCCCGGGACAGGGCCTTCAGATAGTCGGCCAGGGTTGCCTCCCGGGTACGCTGGGATTCCCGGAAAAAATCGCAGAGAGCGCTCACTTCCCGGCTGATTTTCCCCTTGTATATCACGTAGAAAAGGCCGTAGCCCAGGGTCATAGCCCCCGCCACACACAAGATGGTCAAAAGGAAGAAGAACCAACCCTGATATTCGTTCCACAGGTCGGGTTGCAAAACGGCGTAGGGAACCACAAAGGCCAACAGGGCCAGCACCCCGGCCACGTACAGCCGGGTGGCCCGGCCGAGCACTTCGAAGAGGTAATCGGTATTGCGCCGGCAACGCTCAATGGCCCCCTCCACATCGGGGGCAGTCAAAGCATCCTCCCGGCGGCGGGCCATATCGGCCCCCACTTCCCGGAGCTTTCTGTCGATAAACTCCCGGGTCAGGTCTTCGTTTTCAATCACCGCTTCCGGCTCCATGACCTTGATGTGATTCATGGCATCCTTACGCTGGCGGAAGCGCTGAGTCACCAGGGTAATGAAGGTTTGGATCCGACCCTGATTTTCATAAAACTTATCCTTGGCTTCCTCCAGGGTGGCATTGACGGCGGAACGCAGACCCGCCAGGGTCAGCCCCCGGTGTTCCTTCACCTTGAGGGTAAGCTTGGGGGCGTTTTCCGCCACCTGCAAAAGAATCGGTTCCTCCAACAGGGCTTCCCGGAACCGGGGGAATCCCTCCCCATCGGGTTCCAGCCCCTCCAGTTCCCGTTCAAATATGTAACGGCGGCTTTTCAATACCGTGGCCAGGGCGGCAAAATCCAGAGCCGGAATTTCGGCGGCCCCCAGGGCCTTTCCGCTTTCCAGGGCGTCGCCCCCCTCCTGCACCTGGGGCAAACGCAGTTCCCCCAGGGTGGCCGCGCGGTAAACGTAAAGGAGCAGATTGTATTCACTGCGGTTTTTGGCGTGGAAATCGCTGTCCTGGAGCCGGATGTGGGCATACTGTACCGGCGAACCGGTTACCGGCAGGCGCACGTGCTCCCGCTGGTTGTAGACGGCGGTGTAAAGTTCGTCCGCCAGATCCACCTCCGCCGCGTCTTCCCCCCGCACCGATTCGGCCACTTCCAGAAGTACCCCCCGCACCAGGTCGCTTTCGGCGCTGAGGAGCTTGGTTTCCTGGTCGTAGGTCATGGTGTGGAAAAAGCTGTCCTCGTATTCCCGGCGGCCGGGATACACCCCATCCTGATTGAGGTCTGCCAGCCGTTTTTCGGCTTCGCTGATGGCGGGCAGGGGGAACAGATCCCACAGGGCGGTACGGACCCGGGCTTCGTAGTCCCGTCCCCGGCCGTACTGGCTGTCCCGGGTGAAGTTTTCCCCGTAAAGGATCAGGGCTCCCTTGGGCTTGCGGCCCAGGGTATAGAGCCGGCCGAAAAGCTCCTCCTCGATCAGGAGGTCGGTGGCCTTTTCGGTGGCCAGGGCTACCTCGTTTCTCCCCTCGATCTCCACGTAGACGATCAGGTTGTACTCATCCCCCACCACCTCGTAGCGGGTGATCAGATCGGCAATCTCTTCGGCGGTTTCCGAAAGGGAGTCCAGGGCAGAATCCACCGTATATAACATATGACGGGCGGTCAGACTTTCAAACAACCGCTCGTGCCGGGCAAGGCTGATATTCCTGCTGGTATTCACAAAAAAGGTATGCATACGGTGTGTCCTTTCGGTTTGATAGTAGTGGACAATGGATAGTTGAAAAGGGGCAATGGCAGGCTTTGGAGGCATTGTCCCTTTTCAATTGTCCATTGTCAATTTCACCTCCCCACCCTCCCCCATAGGAGGAGGGTGGGGAAGCATAAAGCTTATTCTTTGCCTTCCCAGTACTCGAAGTTGATGTAACGCTCGAGGCTGGCGCGGGCGGTCTTGCTGGTGGCGAAGCGGGACTTCTTGTAAATCAGGGAGCGCAGCTGGGCATGGCGTTCCTCGGTCAGTTCCGAAAGGAATTCCTCCATAAGCTTCTGCAGGGCTTCCACAAAGATGCGCTTTTCCCCATC
>JAFYNU010000408.1 GCA_017547975.1 Clostridia bacterium | reverse complement strand
GATGACGGATGGTTGGCAAAATGGTGGTGTTTTCCGAATTTATCATAAAAATACCTTATGGTCATAAGTATGGTCTTTTCATCGCAGGATAGACCCACGAAGAACAAAGCACTTGTACATTATACCACGAATTATGCAATAATGCAACGGATTATGCAATAATCTTGCAAAAAGAAAATCACTCGGTCTCTTCTGCGCTAAAGGGAACCACAGCAAATCCCGATTCGCCCTTGGTCAGGAGCATGACCTTCTGTTCGGCCTCATCCAGCATGGTACCCGCTTTTTTGATCAGACCGGAGGCTTCCTCGTAGAGCGCAATCGCTTCTTCCAAAGGGATATCTGCCCGTTCCAGGAGTTTTGCAATTTCTTCGATACGGTTCATGCATTCTTCCAATTTCATATCGTATTCTTCCTTCCTATTCTTTGGTTTCTTCCACAAGGCAGACCAAATGGCCTTCCAACAGCCGGATTCTGATGTGATCCCCGGGGATAACCTCCCTGGCAGAACGAATCGCTTTACCGTCAACTGAGGCAATGGAATAACCACGCCCCAACACGGCAAGAGGACTTATGGCTTCTACCGTACTTTTCAATGCGGTATAGCGATGGCGCTTATCCGCAAGACGTTTTTCGACCGACGAGGCAAGACTCTTTTCCAGGTAATCCAGAAGCAAACGCTGTTCGTTAATGCGATAGGTCGGACCCGAAAGTGATTTGCGGCCTGCCAGCTCCTTCAAACGGAGACGCTGTTTCTTCAATCGATCGTCCATGGCGCGAACCAGGCGAATGTCGAAATTGCGAAGGGTGATGTATAATTCGTTTTTATCGGGTACCGCGAGCGCTGCCCCGTTGGAGGGAGTAGCGGCGCGGAGATCGGCAACAAAGTCGCTGATGGTAACGTCCGGTTCATGCCCCACCGCCGAAATGATAGGGGTGTTACAAGCCGCAATTGCCCTGGCAACCACTTCTTCGTTGAAGGGCCACAGATCCTCAATGGACCCGCCGCCACGACCGAGAATAATCAAATCCACCGTTCGCTTGTCCGAAAGAAGCTTCAGCGCTTTGGCAATTTCTTCCGCAGCCCCCTCCCCTTGAACCCTGACCGGACAAACCAAAAGCTTTGCCATGGGAAAACGCTTGCCGAGAACCCGGATCATATCCCGCACAGCGGCTCCGGTGGGAGACGTGACCAGAGCGATCTTCATGGGCATGGGTGGAATGGGCTTTTTTCGGGATTGATCAAATAGGCCTTCCTTATAGAGCTTTTCCTTCAACTGTTCGAATGCGGCATATAGAGCCCCTACCCCGTCGGGCTGTAAATCGGTGATATAGAGCTGATATCGTCCATCCCGCACAAAAACACTGAGGCGGCCGGCGGCAATGACCTTCATGCCATCGCCGGGTGCAAATTTCAGCTTGGAAGCTTCACCACGGAACATAACGCAAAGAAGGGCACCGCCTTCATCCTTCATAGTAAAGTAGAGGTGTCCCGAAGAATGACGCTTATAGTTGGAGATTTCTCCCTTCACCATAACGTCGGCCAGAAGATCATCGTGTTCGATCAAAAGCTTGACATATTGGTTGACTTCACTGACGGTCAGCACAGAAGCCATCCGGATCACCTCCTGCTTTCAAATATCCAAGATAGGCAATGCCAAGGGCATTATCCCGGGAATACTGAGGTTTTGCGGTTACGGCACCGAATTCGGATTGCATACGGTTTTGAAGAGACAAACAACTCATAACCCCCCCACTGCAAAGAACCGGGAGACCCGGATATTTGCTCAGTGCATTGGCAGTCGTTTTGACAATGATTTCTTCAAGACTTTTGAGAACGAATGCCGCCACATCTTCCGGAGACTCTCCGTTTCGGATGCGGGATGTAAACTGGTTTTCCATACCCGACAGGTTGAAATACAAATCGTCATACTTGACCCGATACAGCGATTTCGCCCTTCCTTCCAGGGACAGTTTTTCCAGAGCGATGCCACATGGAAACTGCAATCCCAATGCAACCCCGGCCCTGTCCACGCATTGCCCGGCTGATATGTCCCGGGTACCACCAATGCATTCTACACGGAAGGTTAGATCATCCGAGGGGACGCAATGCAAAAGCTCGGTGGTGCCGCCCGAAAGATGCCATGCCAAAAAGGGGGTGTGAAAAATATCCTGACAATTAGCACTGTAGGCCGCCGCCGCAAGGTGCCCTTCCTGATGGGAAAAGGTATGTAGCTTAACCCCGAGCCCCTTTGCCAGGGTGTTGGCAACGGTATGTCCGGCAAGGAAGCAGGGCATATAGGAACCCTCTGCCCGCCGCGGAGAAACCGACACAGCAACGGCATCGGCACCGCTTCCAACGGTGTCCATTAATTCGTTTACCAATTCGGGAAGGGCCTTAATATGGTGAAACAGAGCGTCACTTTGGCGAAGTCCCTTGGCAGATTCGGGAACAGGCAGGAGCTTACCAACGTTGATTTGCATCTTTTCAGAAAAGGAGGAAACCGACGTTGTATAGTTGCTGGTATCAAAACCGATACATTTCATAGTAATACCGAAAAGGGTCGCCTTATCACCATAGAAGGTGAAGACAACCCTGTAGTCCTTATGGATTATTGATTGTTCTTGGCAAAGCCGCCCAGCACGCCATTGATAAAAGCACTGGCGTCTTCGGTGTCGTACTTTTTGGCAAGCTCTACCGCTTCGTTGATGGAAACGCTGGTATCGATGCCATCCATGTAAAGAATTTCAAAAATGGCGATTTCGAGAATGGAACGGCTGATGCGGGAAATACGTTCCAATTTCCAGTTCAGAGAGTTCTGGCGGATCAAATCTGCCAACTCCATTTTCTTCTCTTCGATTCCCTTTGTAACCAGACGGATGTATACGCATTCCTCCGGAGGTAGTTCCTTTTCATAGGCGCTGACGTCCCGGGAAAGGGAGGCAAACCCCTCCTCCGAAAGGCGTT
>JAFYNU010000407.1 GCA_017547975.1 Clostridia bacterium | reverse complement strand
CACGCAGTCGCTGGAAAAGGATATAGGTAGCTTTATTTTTGTAGCAATGGGGGCAATCCAGGCAGTTTTCCCCCATGTAATCCCGTTGGTATTCCCGACATTCCTTTTCCCCAATATAATCCTTACGGACAGGACAGTTCAATTTTGCCATGACGCATTCTCCAATATCTTTTCTATAGGCTTATTGTAGCATTTTTTCCATTCCATTGTCAACAATTCATTTGAAGGGTAGGTATTTTCTATGCCCATATTAACCATCGGTCAAATCCATTATGACATTCCCGCCGGAATCACCCTTTTGGAAGCGCTTTCTATTCTCAACGTTTATCACGATGCCCCCTGTGGCGGAATGGGAAAATGCAAAAAATGCACCGTTTCCGCCACCGGCGCCCTCTCTCCCAAAACCGACGCGGAAGCCGACCTGCCCGACGGGCTTCGTCTTGCCTGCGTCGCCCGGATCGAGGGTGATGTGACCCTGACCCTTTCGGAGGAACTTGCCGCCGAAATTGAAACCGTTGGGCTCAGCCAGACGCTAACTCCCGACCGGGGCGACGGTTACGCCGTCGCCTGTGACATTGGTACCACCACGGTGGTATGTCACCTGGAGCGACTTGCAGACGGCATGCGTCTGGCTTCTCTCGGAGAGATTAACCGCCAGCGCCCCTACGGAGCCGACGTGATTTCCCGCATTTCCTCCTCCCTGAAGGAGGAATCCCTCACAGCCCAACACCAGGTGATTGTGGATGAGATTGAGGAAATGGCGCTTGCTCTTCTGCAAAAGCATCAGCTCTCCCCCGCTGACTGCCGCCTGGTCACCATTGCCGGTAACACCACCATGGAGCTTTTGTTTGCCGGGATCTCCCCCGCTCCCCTGGCGGAGCTCCCCTTCACCAGCCCCACCCTGTTTGGCTACGACATTCCTTCTCCCTTCCAAACGCTTTCCCCGGAACGGGTTTTCCTATTCCCCTGCGCCGAAAGCTTTGTGGGCGGTGATATTACTTCCGCCGTATTGGCTGCCGGATTTTTCCGGAAGGACACCCCCAGCCTGCTCCTTGACATTGGCACCAACGGGGAAATGGCCCTTGGGAACTATAATCGCCTGACCTGTGCCGCTGCCGCCGCAGGCCCCGCCTTTGAAGGGGCGGATATTTCCTGTGGTATGTCTTCCCTGGCAGGAGCCATTGATACCGTCTCCTTCGATGGGGAACTCCATTTTACCACCATCGGCAACGCCCCCGCAAAAGGCATTTGCGGCTCGGGTTTGATCGATGCCCTTGCGGTGCTTTTGACCATAGGCGCTGTGGATGAAACCGGACGGCTTCTCCCTCCGGATGAATGCGAAGCGGAAGCCGAGCCCTATATTACCGAAGAGGATGAAGGCGTGGTATTCCACTTCTACCCCACCGACGTTGTCATCACAGCTGGGGATATCCGTAAACTCCAGCTTGCCACCGCCGCCATCCGGGCAGGTCTTGAAACCCTGTTGGATGATGCAGGTCTTTTTGCATCCGACCTGGACAAGCTTTACATTGCCGGCGGCTTTGGCAGTCACATCCGCCTTTCCTCCGCCGTGCGAATCGGTATGATACCCAAAGAGCTACATGACAAATGCATCTTCATGGGGAATGGTGCCGGCGAAGGCTCCTCCATGGTCGCCCGTAGTAGCCTTGCAGAAGAGGAAGCCCAGGCCATT
>JAFYNU010000406.1 GCA_017547975.1 Clostridia bacterium | reverse complement strand
CTCGCCTTCCTGCTCAAGCCGGAAACCCGCGGGGAAATTGAAACCGATTGGGAAAGCTTTGGCAGGGAAACCCTGCTGGACCGCATCCAGACCGAGGCGGAGGAGCTTTACGCCAAGCGGGAAGCCGAAATTGGCAGCGAACGTATGCGGGAAGTGGAGCGGGTCATCCTGCTTCGCAACGTGGACGAAAAGTGGATGGATCATATCGACGCCATGCATGAGCTCCGCCGGGGTATCGGCATGCGTGCCTACGGCCAGGTGGATCCGGTGAATGCCTACAAAACCGAGGGCTTTGAAATGTTTGATGCCATGGTGGACGACATTCGCCAGGATACGGTCCGCAATATGTATACCTTCCGTCTGCGCTCCGAAGAACCCAAGCGCCAGGCATCGGTGGCGGTGACCACCGCCTTTGCCGGCGGCGGCCCCGGGGACAAGAGCCAGCCCAAAGCTCCGGTCCGCAAAGCACATAAGGTGGGACCCAACGATCCCTGCCCCTGCGGAAGCGGAAAAAAATACAAAAAGTGCTGTTATCTGAAGGAAAATACCGAAGAAAAGAACTGAAAAAACTGCTGTTGCCCGGATGGGTAACAGCAGTTTTTTTGATTAGAGCTGATTGCATTGGTTGACGTATTTGGCCTGGTATTCCGCAAGAAAGGAAAAATCAAAGGGGGGCTTTCAGTTTGAAGAGGATGCCGTCCAGCATTTGGAAAATTATAAAAAGCAACACCTCCTGTATGTCAAATCGCAATCAAAACGTCAATTTCCCCCTCTCCCGGGGTTTCGAACATGGCCTCAAACTTATGCCGCAGGTTTTCGTCCACCTGGTAGGCCTGTACCTCCCCCCGAAGGACGGCGGCGTTTCGCGCTTGGATGCGGGCTTCCCAAAGGGCGTCGGGAAGCGAAAGGTAGTGGAGCTCCACGGCGTAGCCAAACCCCATAAACCGATCCCGGATGGCCCTTCGCTCGGCGGCTTTCCAAAAGCCCCAGTCGAGAACCACGTCCACCCCGTTTGCCAGGAGCTCCTCCGTTTTTTGGAGCAGGTAGGCTTTGGCCCGGGCGGCGTAGACCTCGTGCAGATCCCCGAGGTAGGGATCCAGCAGGGTAAGCATCAATTCGTCCACCGACAGGGGGACGGCGGGGAGGGTTTTGGCGTAGGTAGTCTTGCCGGAGCAGAGCTTTCCGCAAATCAGAATCAGTTTTGCCATTCAGAAGCCTCCTTTCTCATAAAGGGGCAAAAAGCCACCGGGGATCCGGTGGCTTTGGATGGATGTACTTAAAAAATCGAGCCTACGGCGTAGGTAAACACACCGAGGAACAGGAGAACCGCAAGAACCAGGGCGATAATGCGGGTACCCGTCGAATAGGAGGGGCGCTTGTTCATTCCACAGATACCAGATAGTAGTAGATGGGCTGGCCGCCGTATACCAGGCTGACTTCCGCATCGGGATACTTTGCCTGGGTCTGGGCCTGAACGGCTTCCGCATCGGCTTCGGCCACGTCTTCGCCGTAGAAGATGGTGATGATGCCGTTTTCACCGCTGCCGGTGGCATTCAGCATGGAATCCACAGCGTCGGGAATGTTTTTGGCAATGGCGCAGACCTTGTTTTCCGAAAGAGCCAGAATGTCGCCTTCCAGAATTTCGTTGCCTTCAAACACCGAATTGCGGGCGGCGTAGGTAATACTGCCCGAACGGACGGCGCCGATGGCTTCCTTCATGGCTTCGATGTTTTCGTCGGCGGAGGCGGTGGGTTCGAACACCAGCATGGCCGAAATGCCCTGGGGAATGGAGTGGGTGCCAAGAACCACCACGCGCTTGTTTTCCACAAGGGAAACGGTCTGACGGGCGGCGAGCTCGATATTCTTGTTGTTGGGCAGAACGAAGACGGTTCTGGCGTGGACCTTTTCGATTTCGGCCAGAATGTCGGCGGTGGAGGGGTTCATGGTCTGACCGCCTTCCACCAGGTTGGAAACGCCCAGATCCCGGAATACTTCGGCAATGCCCTCGCCGGCGGCAACCGAAACGAAACCGAAATCTTCGGTCAGCACTTCCTCAGCCGGGGCGGCAGGGGTTTCTTCCGCCATGCCGGTTTCCACCAGCTTTTCGGTGTGCTGTTCCTTCATATTCTCAATCTTGATCTTGGAAAGGGAGCCGTAGGTCAGGGCTTCCTCCAGGACCTTGCCGGGGTTGTTGGAGTGAACGTGAACCTTCACGATCTCTTCGTCATCCACCACCACAACGCAGTCGCCGATGGATTCCAGATAGGCCCGCAGGGGCAGGGCGGATTTTTCGGCGTCGGCCTTGTTGATGAGGAATTCGGTGCAGTAGGCAAACTGGATATCTTCGGTGTCGAACATTTCAAAGGCACTGGTGGTTTCGGCGGTGGCCACCAGTTCGATCTTTTCGCCCTGAAGGGAGGCGATGAAGCCATCCAGAATGTAGCAATACCCCTGTCCGCCGGCATCCACCACGCCGGCCTTGGCCAGCACGGGGTTCTGGGTGGGGGTCAGGGCCAGAGCTTCGTCAGCGGCCTTTTTGGCTTCGATGATCAGAGCAAGGATATCTTCCTCGGTGTCGCAGATTTCCATGGCCTTTTCGGCAGCCTTGCGGGAAACGGTCAACACGGTGCCTTCTGCGGGCTTCATGACCGCACCGTAGGCGGCTTCCACACCGGCCTTCATGGCGGCGGCGAATTCCTTGCTGGTTGCTTCCTTCTTGCCCTTCAGGCTCTTGGACATGCCCCGGAACAGGAGGGACATGATGACGCCGGAGTTACCCCGGGCACCCCGGAGCAGGGCGGAGGCGGCCTTGCCGGCCACGTCGGTCAGGCTGGTTTCCACCGGAGCGGCGGCAAACAGGTCGGCGGCGGCCATGATGGTCATGGCCATGTTGGTGCCGGTGTCCCCATCGGGAACCGGGAAGACGTTCAGCTCATTGAGCCCATTCTTATTCTTTTCGATCATGGCGGCGGAGGCAACGATCATGCCGGCAAATTCCACGCCGCTGATGGTTTTGTATTCCATAGTTTTACCCTTCTTGCTCCTTATTCCTCTTCGTCGGAGGTATCCACGTAGTCGATGCACACGTCCACTCCGGTGACCCGGATGCCGGTGTCATGTTCCACCACAAACTTAACCTCGTCCATGATGGAGGTGGCAACGGTGGTCATATTGATACCGTGGCAGCAGGCGATGTGCAGTTCGATGTGAATGCCCTTGTCGTTGTGGGTGATCTTCACGCCCCGGGACATGTTTTTGACACCCAGAAGCTGCATCAGACCGTCCGAAACGTTGCGGGAGACAATACCCTTAACGCCGAAGCAACGGGAAGCGGCATAACCGCAGATGGAGGCGATACAATCATTGGGAAGGATGATGCTCCCAAGGTTGTTACTGATTTTCATAATGGTCTTCCTTTCTTTTTCCGCTTGGTGGGAAGAACAGATTTTTTTATATTGACTTCAGTTTGTGAATTGTCAACTTATCATACCATAAAATCTTGGAATTTGCAAGCAAAAGAGAATAAATTCAGGCAACTATGTCAGATTTTCTTCTTTTTCATTTCGACACGGTTGATGGGCGTGCCCAAAGCCATGAATTTTTCTTCGTATTCGGTGGTGATGTTGGGCATTCCGCTGGCGGCCAGGTCGTAGCAAATGTTTTCGGCAATAAAGTCGGAAACGGCGATTTCCTCCAGGGCGAAGTCGAAAAGGAGGCGGTTATCGGTTTTGAAGAAGATCTCCCCGTCTTCGGTCAGAAGGCCGGCGTAGGTTTTCAGGAAATCCCGGTAAACCAAACGGCGTTTGGCATGCTTTTTCTTCACCCAGGGATCGCAGAAATTGATGTAGATGCGGTCCAGCTCTCCGGGGGCGAAGAACTCTGCAAGATTGGCAGCGTCCCCAATGACGTAGCGCACGTTGGTGACTCCCTCGGCCATGGCTTTTTCGGCGGCCATGACGATGGCTTCGGATACCCGTTCCAGGGCGATGAGCCCTCGGTCGGGATTTTGCAGGGCGGTACCCAGGGTGAACTTACCCTTGCCGCAACCGATTTCCAGCATGAGCTTGTCGCATTTCAAAAACTCACGCCATTTGCCCTTCAACTCAGCCGGATTCTCCACCATCAGAGGGGAGCAGGCCTCCAGCCGGGGGCCAATATTTTTCTTTTTACGCATTCTGACAGACATAGTATTTCGTCCTTTGTATGATTATTTGAATCGCATGGGGAAACCATCCCCCATAATGTCGTGTACCGGGGAAAAGATGACGAAGGCAGTGGGGTCAATCTCGCTTATAATCGACTGTACCTTGGACATCTGCCGGGCGGAAATAGCGCAGAGCAGGGTTTCATTTTCGCTTCCGCTGTACCCGCCCAGGGAGGGAATGCGGGTGACACCCCGGTTCAGTTCCTCCAAAAGACGGGAACAGACCTGGTCGCCCCGGGTGGTGACAATGGTAGCCATTTGACTTTTTTCCAAACCGTAGAGAACCGTGTCGATGGCGCCGGAGGAAAGGTAGATGGCAACAATGGAGTAGAGGGCAATGATGGGGTTTCCCAATACCAGAGCACCTGCAACCACAATGATCAGGTCGCAAATCAGCATCAACCGACCCATGGTCATGTGGGGGAAAACCAACTGTACCAACCGGCTGATCACATCGGTACCTCCGGTGGAGGCATCCTGGGTGAAAACCATGCCAAGACCCACCCCACAGACTACCCCGCCAAAAATACAGAAGAGCAGAGAATCGTTTTCTCCCAGGGGGAGCATACCCGCCAGGGGAACCGTCAGGTCGATGAGCAGGGAGGATACCACCGTGGAGTACAGCGTCCACACAATGTAACGGAACCCGATGAAGCGGATGGCAAGCAGAATCACCGGCAGATTTAGAATGAGCACCACAAGCCCGACGGGAAGCTTCCATAGGCTGTTGAAAATCAGGGCAATGCCGGTGAGACCGCCGGTATTCAGGTTGGCGGGGACAAAAAACAGGTTGATGGAAAGGGCGTACAGGAAACAGCCCACAGTGATGATACCGGTTTTTTTGGAAATCTGCCACAGGGAGGGTTTAGTCATGGGCACCAACCTCCCGGGAAAGGGCCCGGAGCCGTTTCATCACGTTATTTTCCCCCCGGCCGAAGTAGTCGTGCAGGGCGGCATATTCCTGGTAAAGCCGGTCGTAAACGGCGGTATTCTCGGCCTTGGGTTGATAAACCAGGTCGGAGAGGCGGCCCATAGCCAGGGCTCCCTCTTCCAGGGAGTCGAATCCTCCGTTTTTGCGCCCGGCGGCAACGGCGCCGCAGATGGCACTGCCCTGGGCGGTGGCCTGGTCGGATGCGGCAAGCCTGACCGGAAGTCCCAAAACGTCCGAAAGGATCTGCATCAAAAGGGGGTTCTTTTTGGCGATGCCCCCGCAGGCGATGATTTCGTTCACCGGAACCCCGTGGGCTTTGTAGTTTTCCACGATCATACGGGTGCCGAAGCAGGCGCTTT
>JAFYNU010000405.1 GCA_017547975.1 Clostridia bacterium | reverse complement strand
GAACTCGGTCAACTACTCCCAGGGAACCCTTTCGGTGGTCATGGAAAATCTCTGGCCCGATCGGGATGGAATGGTTCCCGTGGTGGGAGATTGGCTGATCCCGGTGGAGATTGGGAAAGTGGCGGGAAGCGACGAAATTGTCCGGAGCCGGTCGGTTGCCAAGCCGGTGGGCTACCCCATGCGCTATTTCCCCCGGGGAAATTTCCTGAAGAATTACACCTGGTGGGAAGCGAGCGCATACGAAAACCCCACCTTCTATCTCTACGACAGCGGTGAGGCGGTGTTCAATTTTACCGCGGGCAATGCGAATAACAGCCTTGCCACCTGGGAGGAGGCGGATGGCAAGCTCATCCTGATTCCCAAGGGCAGCGAAGAGGTATATGCCTTTGACGTGACGGCGGAGGGCTACCGCTACAATGCCACCGCCTCCACCGGAAAAGCCGTTATCAATCATGGTGCCCTGTTCCGCTAAACAGAAACCAATCGGCGAATATGACAGGAGAAAAGGAAGATGAAACGAAGAATCATTGCCGGACTATTAAGCCTTCTACTGATTTTGGGTACTGCCTCCTGCGGGAAGGAAACGTCTGATCCGGAGGGAGGCGAGAAGGAAAAATCTCCGGTTTTGGGAAAGCAGGAAGGGAAGATGATTGCCCCCGGGGAAAAACCCTACGGCGGAAGGGTGGTGTCTCTGCCCCTGGAGGAGGGGGAGGTCATTCTCGACCTGGTGGAGTCCGGGGAGGGATATACCCTTCTCACCGGGAAAAAGCACCAGTTTGCCGATGCGGCAGAGCCTCATTTGGAATTATACGATGGGTACCTTCAGGAGCTGGACGGGGAACTGAACCCGATGGGGGAAAAGCAACCCGCCGAAACCGAGGTGACTCATAGCCGCCTTCTGTTGGATGGCGAATACTACGATTACGCCATGGTGGAAACCGAAATTGAGCACGGCGGTGTGCAAAGGGTCAGCTTTGCCCTTTTGCAGGATGGGGAAGTGGTGAAAAACCAAAACCGCATGTCCGGAGATGGGGGCGATACCCCCTCCCTGCATGGGTTTTCCTTGGATGGAAACTGGTATCTTGCGGAAAGCCAGGGCCAATTCAGCGATGCCGACGTCAGGATCAACGGGAATCTTCTGCCCGACCCCGAATTGACGCCGGAGGGAATCCGGCGCTGGTGCGTGGGTGTGGGAGAGCTTTCCGGCAAGGCCTATGCCCTCATGCGGGAGTTTCATCTTTCCGATCCCGCCGACCCCTATTCCCAGGCAAGCCAGGATGGGTGCTATTTGACCGAACTCACCCCGGAAAGCAAGGCGTTTGGCCTGTCGGAACGAATTTTTGACGTGAAGGCCAGCGGTCCCTGCGCTTCGAACGGGGAATTCCTGTGGTTTACCGAGGACAGCAGACTGTTTGTCACCGATGGTCGGGAGGCGTGGCTTCTTTGCGACCTTGCCATCTTTGGGGTGGGATACAACAATCAGGTCAGAAGGATCCTGCCCCTGGAGGGGGAAGAATTGATCGTGGCCTGCGAAACTACGCTCATCCGTCTGGTACCCGGCTCCGCCGCAAAACCCCTGGTAATCGGTACCCTGGGGGAGGTGGATATTTTCCAGCTCACAAACGAGATTGCCGTCTATAATACCACCGGCCCCCTTTGCCCAGTGGTAGCAAAGGAATTTCCTGACCGGAAGTCCCTGAATCTGGCGCTCCTTTCCGGGGAGGTGGATCTGATTGCCCTGGGGGACGTCCTGGCGGCGCGAAACTATGCCAAGCAGGGTTACCTGCTCCCCCTGGAACGGGAATACCCGTCTTTGTTTGGGGATGGGAAGCTGATTTCTTCGGTACGGGAAACCTCCCGGTGGAATGGGGAAACCTATTTTCTGCCCCATCGGGTCATGTATGAGGGAATGTACGTGGACGTGGAAATATGGGAGGAGGGAGCCTGGCAAACCGACCTTTCGGCCTACTTTGCATTTGCACGGGAAAAGGCACCCAACGTCATGAAACGATGGTTGAACCGGGAAATCCTGAGTGTTTTTGGAAAACGGCTGGATGAATGGATCGATTGGGATGCGGGAACCTGCCACTTTACCGACCAAAGTTTTGTGGATATGATTGAGTATGCCGCCGACTGCGCCCCCGACTACGACACCATAGATGCCAACTATACCGAAGAACCCAGTATGATCAGCTTCGGGGGGTACATGAAGGAGATCTGGTCCATGGAATCGCTTTCCACCTTCTACGTGGATGACTACTACGGCAGGAGCATATACCAACCCATGCCCTCCGCAGTGCATCAGGGGGTCGGCATTTTTGCCGATTGTTTCATCGGCGTGGTGGCAGGGGGCGACCGGACCGATGGAGCCCTGGCCTTCCTGGAATATATTCTGGTGGACTACCCCATTGGCAGAGATTGGGACGGCGAAGTGTCGGTTTTCGCTCCCGTCAGCCTGCAGGCGGTGAAGGAGCATACCCGAAGCACTGTGGAGGCTCCCTACAATGGACTGGATTATGAAAAAATGGCCCTCCACATGGCGGAGATGGAGGAAAACTACTGGAAAGCCATCCTGTCAGCCGACCACTTCTGCTACGGTTCCCAGAATGAAATTCTGGACGTGGTGTATGAGGAAGCCGAGCGGGCCCTTTCCGGGCATATTACCGCCAAACAAGCCGCCGAGTACGTCCAAAACCGCATATCCATCTACCTTGCGGAGCAGGGATAGAGTGTTGCAGGATTCAAATAGGCGCGGAAATGGAGCCAATACCATGCAAAGTTGCCTGTTCTGCTAAATAGGAAGCAATCAGCAAATACCACAAGGAGGAATACGGATGAAACGAAGAATCATAGCCGGTATGTTGAGTATCCTTCTCCTTTTCGGCATGGCCTCCTGCGGAAGGGGAGACATGACACCGAAAGAGGAAACTACTCCCGATGTAGCCACGAAGGGGAAACCGGTGGCATCTCCCATTGATGGCGATCCTGAGAAAGCAGTGTACTTTGAAGCCTATACGGCAGAATTTCTCCCATTGGGCCTTTCGGAGGACGAGCTTCTGTTGGATGTACAACAAGATGGGGATGGTTTCCGTACAATCGTGGCAAAATCGGTGGAGCTTGCTGAAGACTATGCAGAAGGGTATATGGGGTTCGCCACGACCCCACACGCCACCGAATACCGCTATTTGGATGCAACTTTTACCGAAGACAAAGCCAGGAGAGCAGATACCGTCCTTCCGGTGGAGATGACCTCTTTTGCTTCGGAAAGGGATACTTACTGCTTCGGGGGAGACTATTCCCATAAATCCTACGATCCCAATGAAGCCATAGAACGTGTGAATGGCGTGGATTATCGGCTTTATCAAAACGGCGAAGTATATATCACCATGGAAAAGCGGATACCGGGGGATTATATAGCGGAATATGCCCAGCTTCTTCTGGTGAATGAGGATCTTTACAGCGTGGTTTGTCCTGTGAGCGATGAGATGCGGACGCTATTTGTTAACGGTTCTCAGCTATATCGGATGGATTCTCCGGAAGCCCCCTCCTTTTATCCTGTTGGCGTTGCTGAAATCGGCGGTCAGGCTTATGCTGTGATCCATGCCACAAAAATACGTAACGATAACGGCGAAATTACGGTGGAATGGGATCATGGCGTTATGGTTCCGATATCCGCCGAAAGTAAAGAACTGGGATATGAAGGAATTGCGCTGGAAGGGAACCCCGATGGAGCGGTTGGAAGCGACGGAACCTATTGTTACTATACCATAGGAGGAAAACTTTGGCGTACCGATGGAGAATCCTGCGAAATGATCTGTGATCTTGTAACCGTAGGCTACAAAAATACACAGAAGATACGGCAGCTTCTTTGTCTGGAGGATGGAAGAATCATCGCGATTACTACCACCGGCATTTTCCTTTTGACCCAGGGGAAGGCAAGTGAAACCAAATCCACCGGAATCTATACCATCGGAACCTACATGGAATCGGTTAGCGAGAGTATAGAATTCTTTGTCGCCAACTACAACCGCGCGAACCGTGGCTATGCTTTTGCCGTAAAGCAATACGACAGTATTTCCGACATGAATCTGGCACTTCTGTCGGGCGAGATTTCGCTGATTGTCGGAAACGACGTTTTGGCTCTTCGGAATTATGCTGACAAAGGGTATCTCGCCGATATGGAGGAGGCTGTCCCCGACCTCTTTACGGAAGAAATTTTGACGAAACGTGCGGTGGAGGCCACCCGATGGAACGGCAAAATCTATTTTCTTCCGAGAAATTATCATATTGATGAGTTGTTAACCGTGACAGACCGGGTATGGGAGGGTGACGAACTTCCTGCAACCTTGCAAGAATGGTTTGCCTTACTGGAAGCAAAGGCTCCGTACGTCCAGAAGGGAACCCTGAAGAAGAATCTGTATGCCAAATTCGCCCCCCAATTGGAGGAATGGATCGATTGGGAAACCAATTCCTGTAACTATACCGATGGCAAATACGAAACGATGCTGGAGTATTGTAACGGTGGGGCTAAGGATCCGGACGAATTGGAAATGAATTGGAATTCGCCGGATTTCCCTGAATTTCCCGATATACGGGCGGAAGATTATCTGCATTCTCTGACAGGCTTTGGCAGCAATGCGGCCATGAAGGCCTACCCGGATCTTTACGACCCCAATTATGACACACCAATGTCGCAGTACGCCCTCCCGGAAGGAGAATACTCCGGCTATGCCTTGGATGCATGGTATTATTTCGGTATAGCCAACAGCAAAACCACGATGGAAGCCGCAAAGGATTTTATTTGGTACTGTTATGCCGAGGACGTGGTAAAGGAATTCCCGGAAAACGAGGACGATGCGTATAGGGAGATTTCATGGTATGGAAGTGGATATTCGATCAACCGAGAAGAAAACGAGCGATATCTCAGAAGCTCCCGATATACCGACATAGAGAAATTGATGGACATAGCCGTTCGGACAACGCAGGAAATGATCGATCGGATCGATCACATATCCTACGGTACCCAAAACGTGATTTATGAGGTCATGTATGAGGAAGCCGCCCGTTATTTTGCAGGGGACATCACCGCCAAACAAGCCGCCGAATACACCCAAAACCGCGTATCCATCTACCTTGCGGAGCAGGGATAAAAGGATAGAACGACCCCGCCTGTGATCATACCCTCCACAGGCGGGGTCGGTTTTTTTGTTATACGAGGGGTTCCATTTCGCGCCACAGGCGATTGGCGATGTGTTCCATGCCAAGGTCACCGGGGTGATTGGCAACACCCGTGTGATCGAAAAGACCGATGGCTTTCATGGCGGGATCCTCTCCCAAATCCCCCAGGGGAACCAGGGGCAGGTCATGGGCTTTGGCAAAGTCGGTGATGGCCTTGTCCCCCGGGTGCCGCCAGAAACCGGTGGAAAGGACGAATTTGGCCTTTCCGGTGGGGTTCAGGTAGTCCAGGAGCAAACCAAGCTCCCGGCCGAAGGCGGCGGCGTCAAAGTCGGCTCCGGGACAATTTTCGATGAAGCGCATAACGATTAGGTCGGCTCCAAACCGGCGGGCTTCGGCGAAGAGGTGGTGGGTTATGCTTCCCTCCTTGTATTGCCGCTCCCAGCTTGCCACCTGACAAATCGAGAAGGCGGCATCGGGGGCCTTCTCCCGGACCTTCGCCATCAGGCGGTGGACGTAATCCTTTTCTTTTTCGGATGCGGCCATGCCCCAGTGCCCATACCAGCCAATGTCCGGCTTGAAGCCGTGGAGGGTGATGGAATTACCCACGAACATGACCCGGGGGCCGGTGCCGTCGGGGTTTTCAAACTTCACCAGGTCGGTTTCGGCGAGCTGACGGCTGGCGGAAACGGTGTTTTGGGCAAGCTGATGGTAGGCGGTGCGGTAGGTGATATTCCGGGTAAAGGCATTTTGCCGGATCGCACCCTCCGGCAGGGTATCCAGTTCGATCCCATTGACGACGATGGATTCCACCAGGATATTCTGGGTCAGGTGGGTCTCATCATATCCTTCAAAGGTCAGATGAGGCGCATGGCGGCCTGTGACCCGGATATTTTGGAAGAGCAGTTCCCGGCATTGACCCCGCCGGGTGCCGCCGGCGGAATACTCGTGGTGGTAGGCGGTCTGTACGGCAATCAGGCCGGGGCAATAGTTAGGATCGGTGATTTCGTATTCCTCGCTGTCCCGGTTCTGAATCTGCGGGTTGGGAATGGTGTCGTCCAATTCGATGGTGCAATTTTTCCAGCTGACGTGGTGCACATCGGCATAGTCGATGTTATAGCAATCCAGCGGAACGCCGGTGACATGGATGATGTGGCAATCCTCGAATCGGATGTTGCAGATTTCCTCCGCCCGGGTTTCCGCCCCGATTTCCAGGCACTTGCCCCAGTCGTTCCAAATGACGCAGTTTCGCACCAGGGTGTCCCGGAAGACGTCGTAGGCTTTGCCGTTGCGGTACATGGCGGCCTTTACCGCGGCCTCCACGTTCCCTTCGTAGTAGCAATCGAAGCCCTTGATGCAAACCGAGTCGTCAAAGGTACGGAGGAAGCAGTTTTCAATCAGCACGTCCCGGCAGTTGTGCATATCAATGCCGTCGGAGTTGTAACGCCAGCAACCGATGATCTTCACGTTGGCAATGTGCAAGTCCTGGCAGGCCATGGGTCGGATGTTGTAGACCAGGGAATCCCGGATGGTGATGCCGTCGATTTCCACGTGATTGCAGTATTCCAGCTGCAGGGTGTGTTGGCGTGTGGCATTGTTGATGGCGGAATCGTTTCCTTCTGCGGAAACGGGGAAGAGAATGTGCTCCTGGTTACGGCTGTTATCCAGAATGCCCCGGCCCAGAATGCGGATGTTTTCGGCATCGGTGGCGGAGACACAGGCGTACACCACCGCACCCTCATCCAGAAAGAGGGTTTGTCCGCTTTGCAGGTTGATCTGGCCCACGTCGTGTTCCCTGGGACCGTAGTAGATCACGTTGGGGTCAGCGGGGTCAACCGCGTAGCTTGGCATGGGGTCGCAGAAAATATGCAGTGCCCGGTTGCGGCCGTAGGGCTCCACCGTGAAATATGCGGGATGGTCCAGGGTAAAGGTGACGACCCCGTCCGTCAGGGTGGGGGTGATGCCCAGGGCGGCGGGACGGATCACCACCGAATCGGCGGGCTCAGGCAGGGTGATCTCAAAGGTAAGGGGCTCATCGGACGCCAGGGAAAGAAAATTTACAAGTTCGGTCTGATCGATACTGCGCTGGTGACCGGGCCATCTGCGGTTGAAGGGGACCCGGGATACCCGGGCGGTGTCGGTGGGGGCGGGAATACCGTTGACGGTGACGGTGTAATCCCCACAGGACAAATCGGTAGGGGTCACGGGATAAAGGTGGAATGACATGGTTGGTTCCTCCGTGGTGTTGTTGGGCCTGTTCTATCGTACTCCGGATGAATCGGAAAGCGAAATTTACAGCAGAAGGGTTTTGGTGGCGACGGCATCGCAAAAAGCCCGGTCATGTTCCACAAATAGAATGGTTGGTTTGTGGGTCAGGAGCAGATCCCGAATCTGCATGCGGGAAATGATGTCGATGTAGTTGAGGGGTTCGTCCCATACCCGCAGGTGGGTGTCGCTTTCGCAAATGCTTTTGGTAAGCAGGATCTTCTTCTTTTGACCGGCGCTGAGCTGACGAACGTCCTTTTCAAGTTGAGATTTATTGACCCCAAGCTGGAAGAGCATGGCGTAAAACAGGCTTTCATCAATGCCTGCATCCCTGGCAATGTCGGCGGGGATGCCTTTCAAATGGCTCGTTTCCTGGGACATGTAGGAAATGCGAAGACCGCTTGCCACCCGGACTTCCCCGGTGTGGGGGATATCGATTCCGCAAAGCAGCTTGATCAAACTGCTTTTTCCCGAACCGTTGGCGCCCTGCAGGGCAATCCGATCCCCGGCTTCGATGCGAAGGCGGATGTTCCGGCAGATCTCCCGTTCTCCATAGGAAATACTTACGTCCATGAGCTCAGCGTAGCGGCGGGTATAAAAGGGGGCTTCGAAGATCTTGATGGCATCACTGACCTCAATGTTGTGGAGGAGTTTGCTTTTTTCTTCGATGGCATCTGACTGCCGTTTCTCAATGGCTTTCGATCGTGCCATCATTTTGGCGGCTTTGTGGCCGATGGCCCCCCGGTCGTAAGCGGCGGAGCCGATCTTGGTGGATTCCACCCGATCGGACCAATCGGCCTTTTCGCGGGCGGTGTCCCGCAGGCGGCGGATCTCCTTGCGAAGCCGTTCATTTTGTGCGATTTCCAGGGCGTCCTGTTGGGCTTTGTTTTGCCACCAGGTGGAAAAATCACCCTTTCGCACCTCGATGTTTGCTTTGTTGATGGAAAGAATGTGGTCCACACACCCATCCAGAAAGGCCTGATCGTGGGATACCAGAATAAATCCCTTCTTTCGATTCAGGTAACGGCTCACCAGCTCCCGCCCCGCAAGATCCAGGTGGTTTGTGGGTTCGTCGATCAGAAGAAAGTTGTTTTCCCGCAAAAAGAGCACCGCAAGCTGGAGCTTGGCCTGTTCCCCGCCCGACAGGGTACTATAGGGACGATCCAGAACTTCGGGGGAAAACTCCAGGGCGGCAAGCTCCCGCAGAAGCTGCCATTCCAGAAGGGTCGGCTCGATTTGGTAGGCCACATCCAGGGCGGTTGCGGCTGGGTCGGGGATCTCGTAGGGGAAGTAGGAAAAATCCACCGATGCGGTGATGCTTCCCTGGTACTCAAATTTCCCCAGAAGCAGATTCAAAAAGGTGGTTTTCCCGCGGCCGTTGCGGCCGGTGAAGCCCAGTTTCCAGTCGGTATCGATTTGAAAGCTGACGCGGTCAAAAATGGTTTCGTAACTGCCCTCGTAGGCAAAGGTAAGATTGGATACTTGGATCAATGACATGGTTTGCCCTCCGTAAAAAAATCAAAATGACCGCAGGAAAGTGTCCTTCGGCCATTCGTTTTTTGAGATATGACCTCGCCTGGGGGCAGATGGACACAAAATTACAGGGCAAAAAGAAGACGACCGTTCCTGCATCAGGGCAACACAAACCGAACGGCAATGCCGTCGACCTTTTTGTGATACCCAATTTGTCAGCAGAAAATGTGGCGCATCCTTTCACACCTTTCTTTTCGGATTTTCTTTATTGCAGCACATCCCGCAGGGCCTTGCAAGGGGTCAAAGTTCGCAAATCGTATCGTTGTATTCCCGGATGCTGCTGTGCATGGGGGCCGGAGTACAGTCGGCGGCGGGATAACCCAGGGGCAGCAGGGCGGATACTGTCAGGTTCTCCGGCAGATTCAAAGCAGCTTTTACCCGGTCGGGGGGGAAGTATCCGACCCAGCAGGAACCGATACCAAGAGAAGCAGCCTCCAGCATCATGTGTGTGGTGACGATGGCGGCATCGGTTTCGCCGGACTCGTATCCCGGTGACAACGGATTCTTCCAATCCAGCGTTCGGTCGTAGCACACCACCAGGATCACAGGTGCATCAAAGGTGCAGCTGCATACTGATGCGAGTTTTTTGCGGGCCGCGGCACTCTTTGCTACAAAAATCATTTGGGGCTGCTTGTTACAGGCGGTGGGGGCTACCCGGCCGGCCTCCAAAATTTGGGTCAGCTTCTCATCCTCCACAGGACGCTGGTCGTAGGAACGTACCGAGTATCGGGTTTTAGCGAGTTCAAGAAAGTTCATGGATTATTTCTCCTATTAATAAACGGCCTATATTTTGTTCAAAATTCCCCGCTTGGCGGCGGTTTTGAATTGATGGGTGGCGAATTGGGTTAAAATGTCAAGAAGACGCTCGGTTTCCACAGGCAGGTCCGCCAGGGCTTGCAGGTCTTCCGATACCACGGTCTGCTCGTCGGGACCCAACAGGGACCAGCCGATCAGCAGAATCCGTTCCTGGACGGGAGTCAAGCTGCCTGCTCCGGCAAATCGGGGGACTTCCACCGGATCCTGCTCCAGGGAGGAAACCGGGATGCTCCCGGTCATGGGGATGCCAAGACGGGAGAACTGTTCCGGCGGTGCTTCGTTTGCCAACATCATGTCCCGCATGGCGGTGAGCAGACGAAGCTCGGTGGATTCCTCCCGGATGGGATGCTCCTGGGTGGGGTCGGAAGCCAGATCGTAAAGCCGGTTGCCGTACCAGTAGCAGTTGTTGCCCTTGGATGCGTTGATCTTCAACACCCGGCATCCCTGCATGTGGGGGAAACCCTCCACCAATTCCATGGTGGAAAGCTCCAGCGGAGTGAAGGGGGTATTCATGTGGCAGGGCATATCGGTGTACTCAAACAGGGGGCCGTTATCCACCCGGTGGGGGGCTTTCATGTAAACATGACGTCCGTCGGTGATATTCACGTGGCCGCCGAAGATACCAAACAGAGCGTAATCCCGGATGGGGGAATCGTCGGATACAATGGGGGTCAGGCTGTTCCCATCCAGGGACCGGGGCGGTTCGATTCCAAAAAATTCCGCCAGGGTGGGGGCAATATCCACCGTCTGGGCCAATTGGTCGGTGCGGCATCCCGCCCGATGGGGGAAGCGGGGATCGTAAAGGAAGAAGGGGGTATGGATGATCTCCTCGTACATAGGCTGTACGTTTTTGCCCATCCATTCCTTTTCGCCCAGCATAAAACCGTGGTCGGTATTTACCACCAGCATGGTATCCTGCCACAGGTCATGTCGGTCCATTTCATCCAGTACCAGCCCCAGGTAATGGTCGCACATGCTCATCAGGGCTGCGTATTCGAAACGCACGTGGGCGGTGGCTTGGTCGCCGTATTCATTTTTGCCGTAATCGGGCCAATCCAGGTTTTTGCCGTGATAAT